>JBJFAO010000227.1:0-7027 GCA_051887955.1 Christensenellales bacterium | reverse complement strand
ACAATTAAGCGTAACGGGAAACGCAAGCAAGGTCATAGTTCTTAACGACGTAAGCACGGATATAAGCACCGGCGGACTTATCGGAGCTATTAAGGATTCCGAATTGCAGTATTCCGAAATAAACAACGTGAATATGACAATCGGCGCCGACGACCTCAAAGCCACCGTATCGACGGGCGGCGGAATAGCGGGCTCCGCAATATCCTCCGCGATTTATAATTGCTCGGTAATCAGCGCAAACAAATATAACAGGAAAGACGAAAGTAAAGGTCTGATAATTTACTCTTCTAAAAAAGCCGGAGGTCAAGTCGGCTATGCGTCGGAAAAATCGACGGTCGAATACGCGGAGTTGAAGGGCGTAATCAGGATGAGAGGCTCTTACGTCGGCGGCGTAGTCGGACACAACGAGGGCACGATAAACAACTGCGAAATCTCCGCGCCGAATACGACTACCGATTCCGGTATGAGACTTATGCTCGATATATCCGGAGCCGCTTCGAGCGCAAGCTACGGCGGTATAGCCGGGCTTAACGACGGACTTATCAACGATTGTTATATACAGGGCTCCACGGGTGCCGCTGCGGTAACGGCAAACTTTGCCGAATTGGGAGGAACCTCATTGTACGTCTACCACTCCGGCAATTCTTCTCATAACGAAGTAGGTAAGATTGATAAAACCGCAGACGCCGCAACGATCAAAAAGAGCGCGAAGAACGTATTGGGCAAGATAAACGTAGGCGGTATAGCGGGTACGGTAACGGGAAGAGTTTATAACAGTTTCGTCCATACTACGAGAATAACCGTAAACCTGGATACCCTCGCCGGAGATCCCTCCAAGATTACCGCACATTGCACGGCGATATCCGCAGGAGGTATTGCGGGAACGCTTAAAGGCGGCTCGGTATCGGGAGAGGGCGTACTCTCGGACGGTAGCGACGTAGGCTTTAATTACGAGCTGTACGGCATTGACGGGAACAAGGAGTATTCTACGAGAATACAGAGTTGTTTCACCAAAAATACCGGCGTCGTCGTCGTCAATCGCGTTTGGGTGGACAGCGTGGAAGTAAATCAGGAAGGAACGATTATGGCAAGCAATTCCATAACGGTAGCCGGTATCGCCGGAGGCACGGAAGGTTACGTGGGCGAGTACGGAATAAACACCTGTTACAGCTACAACGATCGCTTCAGCGTGCAGGTGGGAGCGTTCGGACTTGCCAATAACGACGGAGAGGAAGGAGACAACAAGACCGTCAATTACGGTTGGTATTACGCTTCGTCGGCAATGTTCGGCGGCGGAAAAGAGTACACCGCCATAAGAACGGGCTTGCGCGTGGACGGCGGTATTTTCGGAATAGTCGGAGGAGAATATCTCGACGACGAACACAGCGGAGCCAACTACGGCTGTAGCTATTGCTGGTGCTATAAAAACACGGTAGAAACCAGAAATCCGAGCATAGGAACGGCGGACTGTCTGTCGAGAGAGGCTGCAGGCGATACGATAAGAGGTCTCGACTATCAGTACGGAACTCAATACAGGTCCTGGAGCGACGGACACACCGAAGGCAATATGGCTTGTCCCAATCCTCCTTACGGAATAAGCTTCGACGATATAAGAGCTACGGGTATGGAGTCTTACGTCTATTCCGGCTCGCTCGGTATAGGTTCGAGCGTAGTCACGGATTTGAAGAGTATCAACGTATTGTTCGGCGCCGGATTCGTAGGAATGTACGATCCTGCAATAAAGGGCGGCAACGACGGCAGAGTGTACAGAACGGATCCCGAATCTGGCAGATTGCTGGTCGCTCACGATTTCGGAGCGTCGGTAGGAGACGATTGTATATGGAGTCTGTACGGCATCGGTTACGGAAACACGGTCGGCGGACAGAGTTATGCCCAGTTTGCGGCAGCGAACAAGAACAATGAAGAATATATTTTGAGAGGACAGACCGTAATAACCAATCAATAAATTGTTTTTACCGGCGCAAGCCGGTAAAAACGCTTGTTTAGCGTAAGGAAAAATTATATAATATCCCGTGGGAAAATACGGGAGAAAAATTTTTAAGGAGCACAGTATGAAACATACCGATATTGCCGATATTTTCGGCGGTAAGAAGGAGATAGGGTCGGAGCTTACGGTATGCGGTTGGGTAAGAACTTTCCGCGATTCCAAGACGATGGCGTTTCTGGAGATAAACGACGGCACTACCTTTAAGCATTTGCAGATTGTCATTGACAAAGAAAAGATAAAAAACGACGAGTTTATGCAGCTGGGATGCTCGGTTAAGGTGGAGGGCGTTCTGGTAGAATCGGTAGTTATGAAAGATTCCGTTGAGATAAACGCGACGGAAATAACTCTTCTCGGCGATTGTCCGCCCGATTATCCGTTGCAAAAAAAGCGTTGTTCGATGGAATTTTTGCGTTCGATGCCTCATTTGAGAGTCCGTACCAATACCTTTAACGCAGTTTTCAGAGTCCGTTCTATAGTAGCAAGATGTATTCACGACTTTTTTCAATCGCGAAATTTCGTTTACGTCAACACTCCGCTTATAACGGCGAGCGACTGCGAGGGCGCGGGAGAAGTCTTTAAGGTGACTACCATAGGGTACAGTACCGAATTCAAAAACGAAGAGGATTATTACAAAAACGACTTTTTCGGGCAGAAAGCCGGACTCAGCGTGTCGGGACAACTCGAAGGAGAGGTCGCGGCGATGGCTTTCGGTAAGATTTATACGTTCGGACCGTCGTTCCGCGCCGAAAACAGCAATACGCCCCGTCATGCGGCGGAGTTCTGGCATATAGAACCGGAGGTGGCGTTTGCGGAGCTTCCCGACATTATAGAAATAGCGGAGGATCTGATAAAGCACATTCTCAATACCGTTCTAAGCGAGTGCATGCCGGAATTGACCTTTTTCGACAAGTTTATGGAAAACGGACTTATAGAAAAATTGCGCAACGTCGTAAGCCATAAATTCGGTATAGTGGAGTATACCGACGCGATAGAATTGTTGAAAAAATCGGGAGAAAAATTCGTTTATCCGGTAGAGTGGGGAGAGGATATCCAGACCGAGCACGAAAAGTATCTTACCGAAGTTATTTTCAAAAAACCCGTTTTCGTAATAAACTATCCGAAGCAGATAAAATCCTTCTATATGAAGCAAAACGCCGACGGAAAAACGGTAGCGGCTACCGACCTGCTTGTGCCGGGTGTGGGAGAAATCATAGGATGCTCGGAAAGGGAAGCCGATACGGAAAAGCTTTTGCAGGCGATGAAGGACAGGAATATGACTACCGAGGAATACTCCGATTATATCGCTTTGCGTAAGTTCGGGAGCGTTCCGCACAGCGGCTTCGGACTCGGATTTGAAAGAATACTTATGTACGTTACGGGTATGTCGAATATAAGAGACGTTATTCTTTATCCGCGTACCGCAGGGGATATAAAATAGGAGGGAGAAAAGAGAACACATAATTGTAACGAACTCAGAGCGAGCGACGTAGGCAAGACCGTGACTCTATGCGGTTGGCTGCACAGCGTGCGCGACCTCGGAGCGGTGATATTTTTCGTATTGCGCGATTTCTACGGCATGACGCAGGTAACGGTAAGCGACGAAGCGATGAAAGAGCAGGTGCGCGCCATTCAGAGAGAATCCACCTTAAAGGTAGAGGGCAAGGTTATTTTACGTTCCAGCCCCAACAACAATATTCCTACCGGACTTATCGAAATAGAGCCTTCTTCGATAGAGAGTCTCGGGAAATGCGTCGAGCAGCTTCCTTTCGAAGTCGCCAACTCCCTTGCGTCTAAAGAAGAAACGAGACTTAAATACCGTTTTCTCGATTTGAGAAATCCGGCGGTTAAGGATAAAATCGTGCTTCGCAGTAGGATTATCAGCACTATTCGTCAGATGATGACGGAACGCGGATTTCTGGAAATCGCAACCCCTATTCTGACAAGCTCTTCCCCCGAAGGAGCAAGGGACTTTATCGTGCCGAGCCGTCTGTATCCGGGTAAGTTTTACGCCTTGCCGCAGGCTCCGCAACAATACAAACAGCTTCTTATGACTTCGGGCTTCGACAGATATTTTCAAATAGCCCCCTGTTTCCGCGACGAGGACGCGAGAGCGGACCGCTCGCCGGGCGAGTTTTATCAGCTCGATATGGAAATGTGCTTTGCCACGCAGGAGGACGTATTCGAGGTGTTGGAGGATTTCCTCCCCGAGCTTTTCGCTAAGTTTTCCGATTGGAAAATCGACAAAGGACCTTTCCGCAGGATAAAATACAGAGACGCTCTGGAAACGTACGGCACCGACAAACCCGATTTGCGCAATCCTCTTATAATCAAGGACGCGACCGCGCTTATGAAAAAAGTGCCTATGTTCGACGGAAAGAAGGTCAAAGCCATAGTCGCGGACGGTTTTAATCAACCGAGGAAATACATAGACAGTCTTGCGCCGTTTGTGGCGGAAAAAGAGCTTGACAGCGCGTTTTATTATTTCAAATACAACGCCGACGGCAGCTTTTCCGGCGGTATATCCAAGTTTTTGGCAGGGGACGAAAAGGAAATCGCCTCGGCTTTGGGCTTGGGGAAAGAAGGGCTCGTCGCTCTCGTCGCGGGCGCGGACGGCAAAAACGTCGCTAAATGCGCCGGCTACGTTCGCACCGAGCTCGGTACCGTTATGAACCTTATCGAACAGAACGCGTACAGATTTTGCTGGATAGTGGACTTCCCGATGTACGAAATAGGGGAAGAAAGCGGAGAAATAGAATTTTGTCACAACCCGTTTTCCATGCCGCAAGGCGGAATGGAGGCTCTGAAAACGCAGGATCCGTTGGATATCATGGCTTATCAATACGATATAGTCTGCAACGGATACGAGCTGAGCTCCGGCGCGGTACGCAATCACGATCCGGAAATCATGATCAAGGCTTTCGAGATAGCCGGTTACGACGAATCGGTAATAGAAAGCAAGTTTTCCGCACTTTACAACGCGTTCAAATTCGGCGCGCCGCCGCACGCGGGTATTGCGCCCGGGGTGGACAGAATAGTTATGCTTCTCGCTCACGAAACGAGCATAAGGGAAGTAATCGCTTTCCCGATGAATAAAAACGCGCAGGATCTTCTTATGGGAGCGCCGTGCGCGGTCACGGAAAAACAGCTCAGAGAAGCCAATATCCGGGTAGCGGAGCCTAAAAAGAACTGAATTGCGCAAAAGGACGTCCGAAGGCGTCCTTTTATACATAGTAAAAAACGCCCTCGAAGGGCGTTTTTATATAGTTACGCTTTTTTTATTTTACGAAAAATTTCAATACTACCAAAGCAACGGTGGCTATAGCGAATATCGCGGTAAATACCGCGAGAACCGCGGTGCGGCGTTTTTGCTTTTTCAGTTCGGAAATATGGACGTAATCGCTCATATCCGGCTCGATTACCTTTTCTACGACGGTAGGAGCCTCCTCTTCTATTATGCCGAAGATATCGTTAAGTCTCTGTTTTTCGCGCATATAGGCGTCGTTGTAATAGACCTGAAGTTCTTCTCCGGGTTTCATTTCGGGGACGTTAGTTTCTGCGGTGCGCGTTTCGGGTGTTACGCTCGGCGTTTCGGTTTTCTTTTTCATAAATAGCTCCTGTTTTGAAAAAGTAATTCGGCGCACCGACTTGCGGCGCGCAATATAATAATATTATATATTTTTTTAATCCCCGTGTCAACAGTCAATTATTCCGTCGGAGCTTATTTTGTTGAATAACGGTATTTGTCCGTAAATTCTTCGATGACGTCGGCAGGAACGGCGTACGCGTATTTGCCGTCGGGGCTTTTTGCGCAGACGATTCCGGCGAGGTCTCCCTTTCCGTTTATTACCGGCGAACCGCTTGCGCCGTATTCTACGCTTGCGTTCAGCTTCAGCAAAACCTCGGGCTTTCGGGGGAGTACGCATTTTACCCGGGAAGAGGAATCAGTTTTTATATATTTATCGTCGCAATATACGTAAAGAGCCGAGCGCGAAACGGTCAGAGACGGGTTTTTTCCGCCTGCTTTATTAGATACGAGAGCAAGGTCGCTGGTATAATCTATAAATATGAGTTCCGATTGATATGAAATTCCGTTCGTATGAATTATCGTGCATACGGCGTTTTTTTCATATTTATCGCCGAATATATGAGCTACGGTCAATATTGCGTCCTCGAATACCACGCCGTAGCCTGTGGTTTTTATTCCGTTTGAAGAAAAATTTATTGCGACTACGTCAGGGAAAGAAGGTTCGTAAAATGAGCACGAGCAAAACAACACGGGCAAAATAAGGATTATCAGAAATTTTTTCCGCATAAAAAAAGATATGCGGCAAACTGCCCGATTAGGCGAAATCAGTCGAAATCTTCGGAAAAAATCTTTTGTATAGCGGCGTTGACGTCGTCGTAGGAGAAGCCGCGCGCAACGAGCTTGCGGTAAAGCGTCGCCTTATCCTTGCGTATATCGTCGGTGCGTTTGACGAGTTTTTCGGCAAGGGCTAAAAGGGAGTCGCTCGAAAATTCCGCTTCGGCGAGCTTTGCGTCGATAATATCGGACGCCACGCCCTTTGACAGGAGCTCTCTTTTTATGGCAAATTTACCTTTTTAGGCGCAGTTTCTTTCGATATATCTTTCGACGAAATATCCGTCGTCGATAAAACCGAGTTCTTCCGCTTTGTCCACGGCTTTTTTTGCGGAGGATTTCGAAAAGCCCTTTTCCGTCAGTTTTTTGTAATAACCGTATTTCGTTTTGAAATACTTGTCAAGCTGGGAATACAGATATTTTTTGCACAAAAAGTCTTCGCTTTCGGCTATGAGGGTAGGAAGCAGCTTTTCGGGAATATCGCTATGGATATCTATGCCGGCTTTTTTCGCGCATTCTTCGCTCAGAAAAACGATTTTTCCACGCCACTCTATTTCCGCGGTCTTCTTTTTCGGATGGTATAACGAAATTCTCATAAGGATATTTTAACATAAGAGAAAAAACGTTTGCAATAAAAAATCGTTTAATATATAATACGAATT
>JBJFAO010000226.1:0-1567 GCA_051887955.1 Christensenellales bacterium | reverse complement strand
ATATCCGCAAGCTTTTCCGACTGCTTTTTAATGTACGTTTCATTCTTTTTTTCAAAATAACGCCTTGTGCTTATAAGCGATAAAAACGTATAAACGGGAATAATGTATTTGATTCCACACAGAACGAAAACTGCGGTTTTTCCCTTAAAAGCTACAACAATCGGTATTACCGAAACCACGGCGTAACACATCGTAACGCTATAAATTTTTTTTGCTCTGTCGGTAAAAACCGGCTTCGTTGCAAAGGAATTCGTATAAACGTAAACGGACGCGGCAACAATGCAACAGATTATTATTTTTATCGAATCCCCGAGCGTACCCGACGGCATAAATATCTCCGATAAAACTATCGGAACGACAGTCGCCGTTACCGCAAAATAATACTTTAGCGTTTTTTTGTTTATTTCGAGTACGTAATTATTTTTCTGCGCGCAGGTAAGGTATCTTAACGACTCTACGCTTGTCAATAACGTTATTATGCCTGCGATAATCCACTTCATACTCACCGTCCGAAAGAAAAGTCCTGAGTATTTCCGTAAAAAGCCTATGCCTTCTCAGATAAGCGAAATGCCCTTCTCCGCGGAATATCACAAGCGAGCTCGTAGGTATCCTACGGTAAATCCTCTTTGCCATATATATGGGAGTATCCTTGTCTTTGTCACCCCATATCAAAAGAACGGGCAAGGTTATTTTTCTCAATTCTCCCGTCTGGTCCTCGTTGACGATATTTTTGAACGTCTGCTTTCCGACGCCGCTTAATTTTCTGTAATCTTCACTGCCCGACCTGTGCGATATACCCAGTCTCGTCAATATTTTATGCGTTAAGATCCTACCGTAATACCTTATTCCCCTTCGCGGTTTTATACCCGCGCTGTCCACAAGCACTATCCCGTCCAGCAAATATCCGTTTTTAGAGGCAATTCGTATAGCCACTCTTCCCCCGAAAGAATGACCTACTAAAATTACACGGCTCATTTTATAATGTCTGATAATTTCGACTACTCCGTCGGCATAATCCTGCAAAACCAAAGGATAATCGGGAGCAGGCGTTTTACCGAAGCCGTAAAAATCCACCAGAGTAACCCTGAAATTCGATGAAATTGCTTTTGCGCAACCTAAAAAAGAGCGCGTGTCTCCGCCCCAGCCGTGTAAAAAAATAACGTCTTTACCTTGTCCGAACTGAACGTGATTTATAAGTATGATTCCTCCGCAACTACTTTCCAATATATGCAACAATTCTCCTTATTGCGATAGTAATTGCGTCGGATTCCTGAAAAAACAAAACCGTTTTTTTCATAAAGGCTTCTTGCAGCCTCGTTGCTTTCACGCACTTCGAGCGTGATTCTTTTGATGCCAAGCTCTTTCGCTTTAAAAAAAATTTCTCTTAAAACTCTCGTCGCGTATCCTTGACGACGATACTCCTCGGATACGGCTATATTCATAATGTCGGCTTCGTCGATAACTTGCAAAAAACCGCCGTAAGCGACAAGTTTTTTATCAGAAAACAATAAAAAATAGTATTTATCCGGCTGACCTATTTCCTGCCGCAAAAGGTTCTCGCTCCAGG
>JBJFAO010000225.1:0-7234 GCA_051887955.1 Christensenellales bacterium | reverse complement strand
AAATACGCTCAACAAAGAAGCGTTTCCCTTGCTGAAAGAATCGGGCGTAAGCTTTGCGGGTAATATGGAAGCTCGCGACATTCTGAGCGGAGATTACGACGTGGTCGTAAGCGACGGTTTTTCGGGAAATATCGCCTTAAAGGCAAGCGAAGGAACTGCTCTCGGTATGTTTACGCTTATTAAAAACGGAATTTATGCGGGCGGATTGAGGGCTAAAATAGGATATTTGCTCCTAAAACCCGTATTCAAAAGCGTAAAACGTAAGATGGATTATAACGACAACGGAGGAGCCGTTTTGTTGGGGCTTCAAAAAATAGTAGTAAAAAGCCACGGAAGCTCCAAAGCCAAAGCAATTTGCAACTCAATTCTGCAGGCAAAAAAAATGGTCGAAAGCAAAATAATAGAAAAAATCGGAGAGGAATTAAGTGCAAAATAATTTTTATGCGGAAGCAGAACAAAAAATCGGTTACAGTTTTAAGAACAAAGAATTGTTGTTGCGAGCCTTTACACATTCTTCGTACACTAACGAGCATAAAAACGTCCTTAACTACGAGCGACTTGAGTTTTTAGGCGACGCGGTGCTCGGATACGTGGTAGGGTTGTATCTATACGAAACCTTCCCTGATTTTTCCGAGGGTAAGCTCAGTAAAATGAGAGCGTCGGTTGTAGACAGGACGACGATTGCTTCGGTTGTGACGGAAATGGATATAATGAAATACGTGCGAGTGGGCGCGGGAAGCGCGCAAGGCGATATAAAGAATTCCAAGAAAGCCAATTGCGATATTTTCGAAGCCATAATAGGAGCAATAGTAATAGACAATAACGACGATTTGACGGAAGCAAAAAATTTTATTTTGCGGAATCTCGAAAACAAAATAACGCCCGACAACGACGACGATTATAAGACTATGGTATGGGAATTGTGCGCCAAAAGAGGAGATAACGCACAAATCGTGACGCTGAAAGAAGGGCTTGACGGTTTGCAAAAAACGTTTTCGGTGGGACTATCCATAAACGGACGCATAGTTTCCGAGGGGGAAGGTCACAATAAAGCGTTGGCGGCGAAGGATGCCTGTAAAAAATTTTTGCATAAATAATTTTTTTTGAATAAATTGCTTGACAGCGGATACAATAGTGTTATAATAGTGTTAGCACTCAAGGATATAGATTGCTAACAATCAAAAAATGCAAGTGCCAAAGGTGATATGAGTATAGACAAGCTGTCGGAGCGTAAACAGAAGATTCTTAAAGCGGTTGTGGACGAATATATCGCAAGCGCGTCTCCTATTTCATCCGGGGAAATAAAAGCTAAACATTTTGACGAGATAAGTTCCGCAACAATAAGGAACGAGCTTTCGGCATTGGAAGAAATGGGCTATTTGATTCAGCCCCACACTTCAGCCGGGCGTATTCCGTCAAAAAAAGCATATAATCTTTACGTGGAAAAATTTATTGAACGCCAACCGTTATCCAGAGAAGAGGTTGCGATTATCAAGGATGCGTTTAACGATAGATTTGCGGAGATAGAGGATATAGTGAGACGTACGGCAAAGGTAATAAGCGACGTTACTAATTATACCTCTGTAATCGTGCTTAAGAATATAAATAAGGTTATACTTAAAGAAATACGGCTTATAGATTTGGACGAGCATACCGTGCTCGTAGTGATCATTACCGACAGCGGAATAATACGCGATAAGATAATTACGCTTAACAATAACGTTGATTCTCGTTATATCGCCGACGCAAACGCGATGGTAAACAGGATTTTTTCCGGTAAAACGGTAAATCAGGTAAAAAATCCGGACAACCTGGTCGACGAGGGATTACAGGAATTCAGAGAGTTGTACGAAAGTATAATCTCTATACTCGAAAGCTATGCCGATAAAAACGGCGATAGCGTATATATGGACGGTCAATCGAAGTTTTTGGAATATCCCGAACACGACAGAGAAACCACAAAAGACTTTTTGTCCGTTATAGATACGAAGGAAAGGCTTGCCGCTATAATCGACGACGGAACGGATATCGAGTTTAACGTCAGAATAGGTAAAGACGAGAACGGCGGTATAGACAAGTGTGCGATAGTTACCGCAAAGTATATGGTACACGGCAAAGAAATCGGTCACGCCGGAGTAATCGGTCCGGAAAGAATGGACTATTCCAAAGTGATGAGCGTATTGAAATGCGTGTCGAATGCTCTCGATGAAATTATTGACGGAGGAAATAATGGAAAAGGAATCGAATAACGAAGTAATTGAGGAAACGACGGAAGAGACCTCTATTACGGAAGATATCAAACCGACCGAGCTTGAAATCGCATTGAAGAGCGCGGAAGAATTTAAGAACATGGCGCAGAGAATTCAAGCGGAATTCGACAATTATCGCAAACGCAACGCAGACGCTGTGAGAAACGCAAGAAACGACGGAGTCGACGACGTAATAGCGATGTTCTTCCCGGTGCTTGACAATTTTGAAAGAGGTATGAAGGCTGTCGAAGAATCGGCTAAAACCGGAATGGAACTCATATACAAGCAAATACTTGCCGTTTTCGAAAAGCTTGAGGTTAAAGAAATCGAGGCGTTAGGGCAAGAATTCGACCCGAAATTTCATCACGCTATCGCCAGATGCGATGACGAGGAAAACGCCAACATAATAGTGGAAGTATTCCAAAAAGGTTATTTAAGAAAAAACAAAGTGTTACGGCCTGCAATGGTTAAGGTAGCACAATAATATAAAAGGAGATAATAATTATGACTAAGATTATAGGTATTGATTTAGGAACTACTAACTCTTGCGTAGCAGTCATGGAAGGCGGCGAAGCCGTCGTTATACCCAACGCCGAAGGCGCGCGTACTACTCCTTCCGTAGTAGGTTTTGCCAAGGACGGAAGTCGTCTCGTCGGACAGATAGCCAAACGTCAGGCGGTCGTAAACGCAGATAAGACCATATCGAGTATAAAGAGGGAGATGGGAACTTCTCATAAAGTAAATATAGACGGAAAGAGCTATACTCCACAGGAAATATCGGCTATGATTTTGTCGAAATTGAAACAGGACGCCGAAGCGTATCTCGGACAGAAAGTAACTCAGGCAGTTATTACCGTTCCGGCATATTTCAGCGACAGTCAGCGTCAGGCTACCAAGGACGCGGGTAAAATCGCAGGGCTCGAAGTTCTGCGTATCATCAACGAACCTACGGCAGCCGCGCTCAGCTACGGGCTCGATAAAGAAACCAAAGCTCAGAAAGTGCTTATTTACGACTTGGGCGGCGGAACGTTCGACGTGTCTATCCTCGAACTTGACGACGGCGTATTCCAGGTGCTGGCAACCAACGGCGATACGAGACTCGGCGGCGACGATTTCGATAACGAGATAATAAAATGGGTAGTTGAAGAATTCAAAAAGACCGAGGGTATCGATTTGTCGAAGGATAAGATGGCTATGCAGAGAATCAAAGAAGCTGCAGAAAGAGCGAAAATCGAGTTGAGCGGAGTGCAGAAAGCCAACATAAATCTTCCCTTTATTACCGTGGGAGACAATGGTCCTTTGCATATCGATATGGATCTTACGAGAGCTAAATTCGACGATATGACGGCTTATCTTGTAAATAAAACGATAGCTCCTACCGAGCAGGCGTTGAAAGACGCGGGACTTAAAGCTTCTCAGATCGATAAAGTCGTACTTGTCGGCGGTTCTACGCGTATTCCCGCTGTGTTCGAGGCCGTTAAGAGAATAACCGGTAAAGAACCCTATAAGGGAATCAACCCCGACGAATGCGTCGCTTTGGGTGCGGCTATTCAGGGCGGTGTGCTTGCGGGCGACGTCAAAGACGTTTTGTTGCTCGACGTAACCCCGTTGTCGCTCGGCATAGAAACCATGGGCGGAGTATTTACCAAGCTTATTGAAAGGAACACAACCATTCCTACCAAGAAGAGTCAAATATTCTCTACGGCAAGCGACAATCAGACGAGCGTAGATATTCACGTATTGCAGGGCGAACGCGCTATGGCTGCGGACAACAAAACTCTCGGACGCTTCGAACTCACGGGAATTCCGCCCGCAATGCGCGGCGTACCTCAGATTGAAGTTACGTTCGATATAGACGCAAACGGTATAGTAAGCGTAACCGCTCTCGATAAGGGAACGGGCAAGACCAACAATATTACGATTACCGCTTCGACCAATCTTACGGAAGAAGATATAGATAAAGCGGTCAAGGAAGCCGAGAAATATGCCGAAGAAGATAAAAAACGTAAAGACCTTATCGATATGAAGAACAATGCCGAACAGCTTATTCTTGCTATCGACAAGACGTTAAGAGAATCCGGCGACAAATTGAGCGATGAAGATAAAGCTACACTCGAGGACGCGAACAAGACCGCAAAAGAAAAGCTCGAAAAAGCGGAAACAGTGGAGGACATCAAGGCTCTTACGGAAGAACTGAGCAAAGAAACCAATCCGATTTTTACCAAGCTCTATCAGCAGGCGCAGGCAGAAAATCCCAACGCCGGTAACGGAGGAAACACTTCGGACGACGGTTCTTCAATAAATATCGACCCTGACGATATTAAATAATTATGGCAAATAAAGACTATTACCAAATATTGGGAATAACCAAACAGGCGAGTGCGGACGAAATAAAGTCCGCATATCGCCAAATGGCAAAAAAATATCATCCGGACGTATACGCCACGGCGGAAGAAAGCAAGAAAAAAGAAGCGGAAGAAAAATTCAAAGAAATTCAGCATGCTTATGACGTATTGAGCGATCCGCAGAAGAAGGCCGCTTACGATCAGTTCGGAAGCGAGGACGGTCCCACTATGGGCGGCGGAAGCGGTTTCGGCGGTTTCAGCGGCTTCGGCGGAGATATCTTCAGCGATATATTTTCGGCTTTTACAGGCGGGAGCGCGAGATCCGCTCGCAGCCAGGACAGAGACGGAGACGACGTCGAATATACTCTTAGACTTACTTTCCGTGAAGCTGTGTTCGGAGCAAAAGATAAAGACATAATTTTTACGAGAATAGAAAAATGCGCTACGTGCGGCGGAACGGGAGCTAAGGACGCTTCCAGCATAAAGGTATGCTCCAAATGCGGCGGAAGCGGCGTCATTAACGTACAGCAAAGGACTCCTTTCGGAGTAATGCAGTCGCAGAGAATATGCGACGAATGCGGCGGAAACGGAAAAATTATTACGGATAAGTGTAAAGACTGCTCCGGCAAGGGCAGAGTACGTAAACAATGCACCAAAAAAGTCAGTATACCGGCAGGAGTTGACAACGGACAAATGTTGACTGTACGAGGCGAAGGTTGCGCACCCGTGGGGAGAGGCAGCAACGGAAATCTTATACTTATTTTCAAGATAGACGAACATCCGCTTTTCAAAAGGGACGGCGTAAACGTCAGTCTGGAAGTGCCGGTTACCGTCACTCAGGCAATATTGGGAGATACGATAAAAATTCCTACGCTGGACGGGAAAACAACCGATTTGGAAATTTCTGCGGGAACGCAGAGCGGAACGGTAAAAAGGATAAAAGGTAAGGGCATAAAATATCTGAGAAAAGACGCATACGGCGATATGTTCGTAAAGATAATCGTAGATATTCCGAAAGATTTGTCGTTACGCCAGAAATCCGCGTTAAAAGACCTGAACGAAACTTTATCGAAGGCAAAATACGAACAGGTCGAGAAGTACAACAAATTGATAAAAGGTTTATAAATAATGAAATGGTATGAAATAATCGTCAATACCACTACAGAAGGCACCGAGCTTATAGCCGACGCCTTTTTTAGCATAGGGTGCGCCGGCGGTGTAAAAATAGTCGATAAAAACGACGTGTTGGATATAATTAAAAATCATAAAATGTGGGACTACATAGACGAAGACGTATTTAAGACAACGGAAACGGCTAAGGTCAGCGGTTATGTAAGTTTTGAGGAAAAAGACAAAAAGATATCGGAGTTAACGGAGATTCTTAATAGCGAGAACGTACCGTTTGGCGAAATAAACGTCGAAGAAATCGATGACGAAAGCTGGGTAGAAACCTGGAAGAAATATTACAGTCCCATAAATTCCGGTCGATACGTTATTGTTCCTAAGTGGATAAATCACGACGACAAGAACAGAATTAAAGTCGTTATGGATCCAGGAATGGCGTTCGGCACGGGAGAACACGAATCTACTAAAATGTGCCTTATGCTGATGAGCGATTGCGATTTTGTAGGGAAGACGGTAATAGACGTTGGGACCGGAAGCGGCATATTGGGTATAGCTGCGATAAAAAGCGGAGCAAAAAGCTGTTATATGTGCGATATCGACAGCGTAGCGGTCAAGGCGGCAAAGGAAAATGCCGAGCTAAACGCCGTTGCTGACAGAGTTGAAATTGAGTTGGCCGATTTGTTGCAAAAGGACATAAAAGGCGACGTTATATTAGCAAATCTTACTGCCGGGATACTTATCAAACTGTCAGAAGGACTCAATAAACACGTTTTTAGCGGCAGTCGCGTCATATGTTCAGGTATTATTCATGAAAGAAAGAAAGAGGTCATCGACGCGTTTTGTAAAAGCGGTTTTTCGCTTGTCAAAGAATTAACTATGGGCGAATGGGACGCACTTGAATTTTTATGGACTTAAAGCGTTTTTTCAGCGATACAATCGATTGGGATAACAAAACGGCTACGCTCACGGGCGAAGAATATTACCATGCCGTTAAAGTTACCAGGCACAAAAAAGGGTATAAGTTGATATTATGCGGCGGAGACCGATACGACTATTTTTGCGAAGTGACGGAAGTTACTAAAGACGCTCTTTATGCAAAAATTGAAAGTCGCTCCGAAAATAACGCGGAATCCGATTGTTTTATAACTTTGTTTATAGGCGTAAACAAAGAACTCGATACGGTAGTACAGAAAGCTGTGGAAATGGGCGTAAAAAAGATCGTGCCGTTTACTTCGGCTCATTCCAACGTGGATAAAATCAATATAGACAGATTAAAAAAGATTGTTGTCGAAAGCTCAAAGCAGTGCGGAAGAAATTATCTTGCAGAGGTATCGAATCTCGTTACATTGAACGAAGCGTTTGAATTGTCGCAGAATTCGACAGTATTTTTTTATTATGAATACGAAAAAAAACTCAAGACGAAGGACGTAAAAAACGAAAACGGATAAATCGGCGTTTTTATAGGAAGCGAGGGCGGTTTTTGTACGGATGAGGTTGAACTGGCAAGAAAAAAAG
>JBJFAO010000224.1:0-1583 GCA_051887955.1 Christensenellales bacterium | reverse complement strand
GGAACCTACGGAGAAGACGTTTCTTCCGACGAGCTTACGGGCAGCTTTACCTATCAGTTCGTTACCGACAATCTCAAGGTGAAGTCTTACTTCATTAAGGAGCTGGACGTAAAATATTCCGATACCGTTATTTACAGGCAGTCTCAGAACGAAGCTAACGTAAAGGCAACCACTTCATATACCTATACGGGCAAAGACGGCGGCGGCAACAACGTTACGCAAACCGCAGGAATACCTCTTACGGTAAGCTATACGGATATGACAGGAACAGCCGTTTCCAACGTGGATATGCCTTTGGGCGGATATATTGCCTCCGCGACGGTAGACGGTGAAAACGCATATACCTTCCGTCTTGTCAATCCGCAGACGGTATTGCTCGTGAAATACTTTGACGAAACGATCAGCAACGGGGTAGAGGTGCCCAACAATACGGACAATCCTTACCTTATCAACAACGCAAACGATTTGAAATACGTATCCGAGAAGTATTATAAGGATTATTCGGGGACGTCCGGAAGCTTCGTGCTCGGGCCCGAATACAACTACTACGACTGCGCTTTCAGCCTTACCGCAGGTCTGCCGACGGATTCTTACAGAATAGAGCGTTTTAACGGCAGCTTTGACGGCGGCAATTACGAAATTAAGCTCGAGGGCGGAGAGACGAGCGGAGATTACGGCTTGTTCGGCAATCTGACCGGTACGGTGAAAAATCTCGTGCTTTCCGTAGACGGCAAGATAGTCGTAAACGGCGGCGGCAACGTAGGAACTCTCGCTTCGGTAATGGACGGCGGAACCGTATTCAACGTCAGAAGCTCGGCGGAAATAGAAATAAGCGATTCCGTCGCGACGACCAACGTCGGCGGTTTGATAGGAAAAGTAATCGGAGACGGCGTAGTCGGCACCAACGTCGGAGGCGTCTTCGTCGACGTGACGGTAACCAACGACGGAAGAAGGTTTAACGGCGGCAATATAGGCGGTCTGACCGGCTATCTCGGCGGTAACGCGAGAGTACAATACTCATACGTTTATTCTCAGATTACCCTCTATAACGTCGGTTCGGACGTAAACGCAGGAGCTATGGTAGGCGACGCGGATAAGAAAACGTTTGTCGGCGACGCGGTGTTGGACGTATATCTCAACAACTCGTATATTAAAGACAACGTATTTATAAACGACGTCGTAAAAGCGGGATATCTCGGGACCGAGAGCAATGCGGAGAGCAACGCGTCGGCGATAAAAGCCGTGGCATACGACGGTTTCGTGGGTACCGCTTCCGATCAACCCGGCGTAAAGCTTGTGGCGGGAGAAAAGGTAAGGAATCTCGTTCTGGACAAGCTGTATTCCGATTTCGGCGTGGATAAGAACGCCGTGACGGGCGATTACGAAAACGGCTTGGGCACGACGGGCAGTCCGTTCGTGATAATTACTCGCGAGCAGCTCAGAGCTATCGACGGCTACGTCAATCTGAATTACGTTCTTAACGAGGACGTAAACATGACGGGATTCGGCGAGGCTATCGGCTTGCACAAGGTGTTCGGCGGAAAGTTTGACGGTCAGGGACATAAGTTCGTGGACTTTAACGG
>JBJFAO010000223.1:0-7320 GCA_051887955.1 Christensenellales bacterium | reverse complement strand
CTTCGGGAACCGGACTCCAAACCGTGCTCAGACAACCGGTAACCGACGAAGCGGGAAAGGTTATTTCCGAAGCTCTCATTCTCGATTGGGGCGGAGTCATTTCCGCAATAATCACCTTTTTGATTACGGCATTGGTTTTATTCGCTATTATCAAGGTGTTCAACAAAGTTAAAGAAGCAGGAGAAACCGCCGCTACGAAACTAAAAGAACTTGCGGAAAAGCAGAACGAAAAGGAAAATAACGAAACGACCGCTCCCGTCGCGGAAGTAGCCGCCACGGAAGAAACCGTTGCCGAAGAAACCGCCGAGCCCGTCGTAGAAGAAGCCAAAGTAGCTTCTCCTTCGGTAGAAGAATTGCTTTCCGAAATTGTTTCTCTGCTCAAAGAACAAAACAAATAGCGTTTTTATTCGCAATAATATGCTTAAAAATCAAGACCGTCCGCTATCGGACGGTCTTTTCGCTGTCTTTTGTTTACCACGGAACCGGCGTAAGAATAAGTCCGAGCACCACTCCCGACAAGTAAAGAACGGCAAGAATAAAGATATTTTCTTTTATATTTTTTCCCTTACGGAAAAGCAACGCGACCGCAATACCTGCGTTTACGGAAAGTCCGGTTACGCAAGAACCGAAGGACAATCCTCCGAGGATATACAGTTGCGAAATGATTACCGACGCGGCGCAATTCGGGATAAGCCCTATAAGTCCCGCCACAAGCGGCTGATACCAACCGCTCTCCGATAAAAACGCGTTAATCTTATCCTGTCCGACAAAATAAATTATCGTCCCGAACACGAAATTTATTATAAGGATATATATAAATACTTTTACGGAATGAATAAGCGGATGCAAAAGGTATTCCTTCAAATTTTGTTTTCGGTCGGTTCGACCGTCGGCACGCTTCAACTCGTGGTGACAACACCCTATTTCCTCTTCCTGCTCGCCGCCCTGTTCTTCCGGCTCTTCTATGTCCTTTATGCGAAACTTTTCTTCGTTCTTTTTGCGGAATATAAGGTCGAGAAGATACCCCATAAACAACGCGAAAAGAACTTTAATTCCGAGCATCGGCAATAATTTCCACGCCGTATCGGCGTTGCTTAAAAGTATAGGTATAGCTTCGTCGCTGGTCGCGATAAAAACAGCTATGAGAGTTCCGACGGTAATATTCCCCGACAAATACAGATTGGTCGCCATCACCGAAAAGCCGCATTGCGGAATGAGCCCCATCCCTACGCCTATAAGAGGGGCATACTTTCCCCTCAGCATCCTTTTGGCTTTGGACGCGAACATAAGCTTATGTTCTATTATTTCGATTATTACGTATACTGCGAACAGGAACGGCAAAACAAGAGCCGAATCCCGTAACGCGTCGATAATTACTTCCGTCAAAATACAAACAATTCCTCTATCGATAATTTACTTGCTCCGGGCATAATGCCTACGTATCTCATATCCGGTACGAAATAGTAATCGTATGAGCTTTCGTACGTCGGCTTATACTCTTTATCGGCGCTCTGTTTTCCTTCGCTGCTCATTATGCCGTTGCAATCGTTGCTGACGGGAACGAATAAACCCGAACCGGAATTTATATCCGTGCCGTCAACAACAAGCTTTAACCTGTAATAATTTACTCCCTCGAACTCCGTCGTCTCCTCGGTCACGCCCACAATTATACTGTGCTCCGCTCCGTCGGCAAGCGCAAGTCCCGAAACGCGCCATTTGCTCCATTGCAATTTATACTTATAGAAAGACACGTATATCCCGTCGCTGCCGATTTCCAACATCGCTCCTCTTTCTCCCGACAGCTCGGTACCGTCGGTTACGTCGGTAGCGAAGAAATACGGAGTATTGTTCGCAAACATAAGCGTGAATGAATCGCCTTGCAGAATTCTGAACCTTAAATACGTATATCTCGTAGTCGTGCCGAGAGCCATGCCGCAAGAATCCGCCATAAGTACGTTTTTGCCGCTTATTTCGGTTTCGTCCGCAGGCGAACCTATACCGGAAACGTTGCCGTCGTCCACATACATAAGGCTGAGAGCGTTCTGACGATTTTCCGTAAGGAGATATTCGTAAACGGTCATTTCGCCTTTATACATATAGAAGCCCGAATATCCGCCGTTGTCGTACGTTCCGGGTTGTCCGATAACGCTCTGAACTCCGACCTCGCTTATCGAGGGCGACTCAACGAAATTACGTCTTATCTTTGCGCTCAGCTTAATCTCTCCGTCTCTTATAAGCCTGATTATTATCGTGCCGTTGGTGTAATCGTAACGCACCTCGAGAATATTTTGTATTCCTTCGAGCGCGACGCTGCCGAGTTCTTTCGCCCAAACTACCGATCCGTCGCTTAAGGACACGTTCGCCGTAAAGAGCGCGTTTCCGCCGGCGTCGACCTCCGCCGTCTTCAAAAATTCCAATGCGAGGGCGCGAGTTCCATCCACGTTCGCTATTCCGCTTTGCGCCGATTTGAATATGAATTTCAGTGTGCCCATCGTATCGGTTAGGCTATAATCGAAACGAATCTTGGCATAGTTTATTACTTCTTGTCTGTCCTTGGTATATACCGACAAGCCGTTGGGCGCGGTAACGGTAACGGGATTGTCGGGATACACGTAGTATTCAGTCGCTCCGTTTACGTCCTTCAAGGTCGGATTGTCGCCGTAAGACGCCACAACGCACACGTAGAAGGAAATGCCGTACACTTCCTTGTTGTCGATAATGACGGTAAGGCTTACCCTGTAAAAGCCCTCTTCCGCATTGTCCACATCGTAGCATACAGCTCCCGTAACGGCATTTACGTACGAATAGCGATATTCTACGCTATCGTATCCGTCCACGCTGTTTATCGTTTTTACTCCGACCAGATTTTCCACCGCACGCAACGAGGAAGTCTTATCCACATAAATAACCGAGCCGTTGTCGATAGGCCACAGTCTCACGTCGCGGACGTAACCTTCGTTGTCCATTTTGACTCCGATGGTCTTTAAGCTGAAATTGCCGATAAACGCGGTACATTCGTTTATAACGAAGCCGGTCTTTCCCGCCGCGGAAAAATCTATATAATTTTCATACTCGTACGAAATCGTCCCTCCCGAGCTTTCGATCATCCTTCTGTTGCCGCCGACAAAAACGATATCGTAGGAATAAACGTCGTCTAGCACGAATACCACCCTGTACTTTCGAGGAGTGGTCGTTATCTTCGTCGCGCCCGAAACAACGGTCTTTTCCGCATGCGCAAGATATCCCACTTTGTCCACGTAAACGTTCAGCTTGTGTCTCCTGCCGTCGAAAACGTTTACGTCGGCAAGAATACTGCGTTCGATTTCGTTGCCGTCGCCGTCTACTACGTTATAATTTTTAATTTCGGTTTCGCTCAGAATATTGCCGCTTGACAATTCTACAAGTCTGACGTAATAACCGTAATCCGCTCCGCCCTTGAAGCCCAAAATCAATCTCGTACGTTCGTCCTGGAACAAAATCTGTTCGTAGCTGTATGCGTTGGCATTTTTTACGCCGAGAATGAATTCGGAATAGACGTTGTCGAATTTACCCGAATAAGCGTTTACCGAATCCTTGTCGCTGACGTAATACGAACCGTTTATCGTCTTTAACTCGCTGAAACTGCTCAAAACGTCGCCTGCGCCGATATTGTAAACAAAATCGGATTCGGCTTTCGTCCTTATAAGCGCGTCCTCGGTTCCGTACACCCTTACTAAAAATTCTTTCGATTCGATAGTCTTTACCGTTTCTCCGAAGAAACTCTCCGTAAAGGTTAGCTTCAATCTGATTTCGTCGCCTATGTTTACCGAATCCGGTTCTTCGCCGGCAAAAGCTATACTCCATGCCGCGCTATGCTCTATATTGGCGTACAAAGCCGTGTTGATGCCGCGTTTTAAGTCTATCCAGCTCGACTCCCTGTCCGAAGGCATACCGTCGTAAGCGACTCTTACGAACATGCTGAGATTTCTGAGAATATTGACCTTGTAATCGGCGCCCTCTTGTCCCATAAGGCTTATCGCGCTGTAAGGCAGTTCTCCGCCCTCTCCCTGTATTCCGATACTTCTGACCGCGGGATAATACATAACCGTGGTTTCCTGACAATCGTAAATATAATTCAAAGAAGAGTACCAGCTGTCGGTAAGCTTCATTTTGCACTTGCCTGCGGTAAGAGTCGCTCCGTCCTGATAAATATCGTAGCGCACTCTTCCGGCGTAATTATCGGGAGCGACGCCGCCTTCCCAAGTCAGGTCGAGCAATTCTTTTATCGTATCGTGAACCGCTCTGTCATAACCGATAATCTCTTCGGGATTCAGTATTTCGAAGCGGTAATTCAGACGTCCGTTTTCCGTTTCGGAATAAACGAGCTTGTCCTTCTCTCCTGCGATAATACTGATATAGCCCTCTGTGTTGAAAGTGTTGCCGGCGTTGTTGACGATAGTAAACCTCAAAACTCGTTTTGCTACGTCATATTTGAAATTAACAGGTACTACGTCGTAATTTTCCAAAGCCGAAATATCCGCGCCGTCCCTTAAATAATCATTCAAATCCGCCGTAACGGTATCGGTCGTAGCGTACTGCGCTTTAAGGAAATTCACTATAGCGGACAAGTCGATTATATTGTCTTTTATATAACCTTCCACTTGCCTTTGCCGCGAGTTTTCGACGGAATAATCGTAGTCGTCGGAAATTTCCAACACGGGGAAACCGTTATATACGAGTTTATAGTCGCCGTCTACAAGCTGTTGTCCGTATTTTAATTTCAGATTACCTCCCGAATAAGCTTCAAGCGTAACGAAAAGCTGCAGTTTGTTTATTTTTAACGGCACGTAATAATAGTCGTTGCGTGAATTAGCCGGATAAACCTCGTTTACCGAAACTTCATAATTCGAATATCCGTCCAAAACCGCAGACACTTCGTCTTTTACGGCATAAACGTAATATCCTTTATCCGAGTATTCTCCGGCAAAAGACGACGTATTGCTCAATTCGGGATTTTCCGAAAACTTTTTAAGAATTTCCGCCACGAAAAGGTCTTCGAGCTTTTTATTTACGTGTCCGTCGATAAAATAATCTATCGTTATCGAACTCGGGTTAAAGTAATCGCGCTCTGCTTTGTTTATCACGATTGCTTTCGGCTTGATTACAAATTCTTCTCCTATAACGACGGGCTGTAGATTCTGCGCGTAAATAATATCAAGATACGCCGAATACGTTCCCGCGTCTATGACTCCGACGCCGAAATACCGGATATCGCCGTTTTGTCCCTTCAAGCCGTATTTGTGGGTTTCGGGAATTATTATTTTGTTGTTGACGTAATCTCCGCCGTTGTAGCTTATCCAATCGTTTATATCCGCGTCGGACAGTCCCATCGCTTCGATAAACGCTTGCTTGTCGGCAAACTCAAACACCTTGTCCGTATCGTCGGCGTCTCCGTATACGTTTTCGCTCTTTCCGCTCGCTCGAGAAACGAACTTCAACCTGAGCTCGACTTCGAGTTTTTTGATTACGTACAAGATGTCCTTATTTAATACGTTAAAGTTGCCGTTGGCGTTTTCAACCGCCTCCGTACTAACCTTGAAGTACTCGTCCGCAAGCGTTATACCCGTCGAGCTCCCCGAAAGAATAAGCGTCTCTCTGACAAAGCCCAATGCGGCAAGCTGCGCAGAGGTTAGTTTTATATCGTCGCCGTCGCTTACGTAATAGCCCGTTGAAGAATCGTTTATTTCCGCTTGCGCCTGAGTAAGCGTGACCTCGGAATTGCCGTAAGTACGGTAATGAATGTAATATTGCGACGTTTTGCCGTCCACCGAAAAGTCTCCGTACTCGGAATCGGGTATACGAATATAAACGTCCTTAGGCAAAATACTGTAAATACCGTCGCAGCCGTTTTTATCTGCCGAATCTTCGCTGATATAATAATAATAGTTCCAGCTCAATATCCCGTAAGAACTCAAATCCTCTTCTTCATAGCCGAATATCTCCGAAGCTACCGAATCTGCCGTGACTTTGTTGCCGGATCCGCCGTCGGGTACGAGGAAATACGGTTTGAAGTCATAGGCATACAATCCTACGGGGTGTCCGCCGTTTGCGTCGTAACCGCCCCAAGTCGCAGAAGAGTTTTGTTTATAGTATTTTATATCCAAATCGATATATACCGCGTCTTTGACGGCAACCACAGACGCTATCTTCAAATCGCTCAACGTCGCGGAAGGAGCAAACGTATCATACTGCTTATTGAGCGAATATCCGGTACTCGTATTGTTTAAGGTCAATTCTACTATATTTCTCGATATGGTATAATAACCGTTCTTATCGCTGAGCACGAACACATAGTTGTCCGATTTTTTATAAGACACGGATATTATAAATCTTCCTGCCGACGTCATATCGTCGGCGGTAATCAGATTTTCAAGGCTGTCGGGAACGAAGCTCATATCGCGAACGAAGCTGAATTCGAGATCGTCTGCGGATATCTTGTCCGCTCCTACGTCTCCGTCGATAACGAGCTTCGATTTGTCGCTTATCGCGGGAGCTTCTCCGTCGTAACGTTTAGCGTTGATTCCCGATTCGGCAAGGTTCATTATGTTGACGGTTTTCGGGCTTATCGTATATACGTATTCGCAGGGCTCGTATACTCCGGTCGACGTTTCTTTGACAAACCGTACCGAATAATTGACGTATTCCGCGTTTACTTTCCATCTGAAACCGTACGTTCCGGCGTTGACGGGTATAAAAGCGACGCCGTTTTCTTCATAGAACGGTTCTATAAGCAAATTGTTGGGAGGAGTAGTCAATGACGTTTCGTTGACTATTTTTTGCGTCGACGTATAGAAATAACCTTTGACGTGACTCATCTCGCTGCCTTTTACCCAATCGTTGTCGATGACGCGATTGTCCGCGCGACCGGTGTATATACCTTTTACCGTCATGACGCCGTCGGTATCGATAGCCGTAGTAAGGCAAACGTCGAGCTCGATAGTCCTGACGGTAAACTCGCACACGTATTCTTCCGACTCGGCGGTACGAACGTAATTGTAATTCCCTACGTCGTCTACTTTAATCCTGTAATCTCCTGCTTCCCTTACGTATTCTCCTTTTTCAAAATCGGCTCTGCCGTAATATTTTACGTTCAACGTATACGCTACGTTGAGGGCGTCCCCGACGCAAAGCTTTTCCGCCTCGTACGACAACGCCACGCCTTTTGAATTCGCTCCCGCTCCCGAATAAACCCCGCCGGTATAATCGAAACCGACGTTGACCGCGTTTACGCCGAGCTCTATCGGCAATACTTCGTATTCAAACTTTTCGGAGAAAATTATT
>JBJFAO010000222.1:0-7334 GCA_051887955.1 Christensenellales bacterium | reverse complement strand
TACGCCGTTACCGATACCGTATAATTTAAGCCAGCTTCCAACGACACGTATCTGTTCTGCTGTACGTAAACGCTTTTTCCCGTTTCGTCCACGACAGTAGCCACCGCCGTAACCTTATCGCCGTAACCGTGATTCAATCCGTACTTCAATTCGTATCTGCCTACAGGGAGGTCTTTTACGTTATCGATAGACGTGAAAGAAAAATCCGGTATTTCCGAACGCAGAAGGTCGTCGTCGGAGTTAACGACTTTTATATCCGAATCGGACATAGAGAGCACCTCGGTTTCTCCGTTGTCGAAAAACACTTTTACTCTGCCCGTGGAAAGATTGAGACTGTCCCCCTGAATAATGTCGTTGACGTTGCTGCCGTATTTAGTCGTTATCGGCAAAGTATCGATAACCATACTTTCATAGCTTCTGTCTTTGACGTTTATACTGAACGAGGTCACCGGGACCGTTTGCATTTTTACCTTGCCGTCGCCGCACGAAAGAACTATCCCTCCTCCTGCGGTAGCGTACACGTTCTGTCCGCCGCTTCTGCCTATCAATTCGTCCTGCAGAAGAATCTGCCCCTCCGTCGCCTCTATCGACGTGACGTCGTATTCCACCACGGTGCTGACCGTGACGCTTTTGCCGTCTACCGAAACGACTCTGCCGAAGGTCTTGCTGACAACGTTGTCGAGAGACAGATTGCCGGCAATTTCTTTATTGGGATAAACGTATTCTCCCATAGACACCAACGGAGAACCGCCGAAAGAGTAAGTTACCGTTTCGGGATAATCCTTCGGGAAATACGCCACGCGGGCAAGAACCGTGCCGACTTCGTCGTCGTCGACGTAAACCATCACGTTGTCGGCGACCTCGTCGTAATCGTGCGCGGGCATAAGACCGTTATCGTAAGTCAGACGCAGGCGCATCCCGTAAAGGTCGAGTCTTTCTCCGTAGTTTAAGAAAACGGCGTTCTGATTGGGATTGCGGAGCACGTTTACGGCGACGACCGTTTTTTCTTCAAAAACAACCGAAAAATAAAGCGTGGTGCCGTAAAAAGAAATATAAATAAGCTGTTCGCCCACGCGTTGATTGTCGTAGTCTTTAAGCATATTGTCGTTTACTTTTACGTTGACGACCTTGCCACCCTCGTATTTAACGTTTATACTCGCTCCGTCGGCGGATATTCTTTCTCCCACGACGTAATTTTTGCGTAAAGGTTCGGAAGCGAGCTCCACCGAACTGAAGGTAAGGTCGTAAACGTTTATTTTGAAATCCGTGACTACGTAATCTCCCGTGCCGTCCTTATACTTTCTGTATTTTACGGTTACGGTCTTGCCTTCTTCCGGCAAATTCATATCGTAATCGAAAAGCATATCTGCGGTGAGATCGATAGTATCCGACGACATATCGGAATATTTAATCACGAGCTTGGCTCCGTCGATATCTATCTCGTCGCCTGCGACGTAATCGAGTTTTGACAAATCGGAAACGGATATTTCGGTAACGTACGCCGACCTATATTCGATTTCCGCCGAGCAAGCCGCGGCGGTCAGGACGACGATAAGAATTAAAATAAGAAACAAAACTCTCTTTTTCATCTCTGTTATCCGAAAATTCATATACCTCTCTATAAATATATATTTATTATACAACTACACGCGCGCTTTGGCAAGAGGGAAAAAAATAAAAGAAAATTAAAATAAGCGACGAAACGCCTTACCGACGGATATAAGGCGCAAAAAAAGAACCCGTCCGCGCTATCCCGTCCGAAAACGTATCGGATAAAGCCAAAACGAAGTCCTTTTTACGACACCTTTTACTGAAAACTATTTTATCTGCCAATCGATGGGCTTTTCTCCCCACGATTGAAGAATTTCGTTCACCTTCGAAAAATGTCCGCATCCAAAAAAACCGTAATGCGCGCTCAAAGGAGAGGGGTGCGCCGCCTCCAGAATAACGTGACGCCTGTCGGTAATCAGTTTCGCCTTTTTACGCGCAGGAGCCCCCCACAACAAGAATATAACGGGCTTTTTGCGTTCGTTGAGCTTTTTGAGAACGGCGTCGGTAAAGCGTTCCCACCCGTAGCCCTCGTGGCTCATCGGTTGTCCCCGACGAACGGTAAGAACGGTGTTCAGAAGAAGCACCCCTTGCTTTGCCCACGGCATAAGGTATCCGTCCTCGCCCATTTCGATACCCAAATCCCTGCTTATCTCGCGATAAATATTCCGTAGCGACGGCGGGAGCCTGACGCCTTTTTTTACCGAAAAACACATTCCGTGCGCCTGTGAAGGCTGGTGATACGGATCCTGTCCCAAAATAACCACCTTGACCTCGGAATACGGAGTCGCCTTAAAAGCGTTAAAAATATCGTACATCGACGGATAAATGGTTTCCGCAGAATATTCGTATTTCAGAAAACCTCGCAGCACCTGATAATATTCGGCGTTGAATTCATCCTTTAACACTTCGTTCCAATCGTTACCCAAATCGACCATAAATTTATCACCTCGCAAGATAAATAAATTTTAGCACAATCTTTCGGGTATTACAAGACTAACGAAGCAAATTTACGAAAGACACAGAAGGCACAGACACATTGCAAGAGTCATTCTGTCGCAACAATCGTCATCGCAATCGGAAACGTTATTCCCGTTGTTCAATAAAAAGAAAATCAACAAAGGCAGCGTGATGTCCATACTATTCTCCCAAAATGAAACTTTATTCTACAATATGCGCATTGTTTCGCCAATGTGACTGTATTATCATTTTTTTACGAGGAATTTAGGATGAAATTGGAAAAAATATTGGAAAATTACATATCGGTCGCTTCCGAAGCGGAAGAGCTGGCGGATTTTTTAACTGCTTTTTCCGACAAAACCAGGCTTAAAATAATATGTCTTTTATGTATGGACGATATGTGCGTAAACGATATTTGTTTCGTCACCGCCATGAATCAGAGCGCAGTCAGCCATCAATTAAAAATACTTCGAGAACTGGAAATAATAAACTGCTATAAGGACGGGAAAAAAACGCGTTATTATATTCGCAACAAAAACGTGGAAAATTTGTTGTACCAAGCGGTCGTCGCGAGCGAAGATATAATTTAATTCTTTTTAACGACTTTTTTCAACAGCTTTTTGAGATAAACGTATCCTTGCTCCAGCAATATATCGTACACTATAAAACAAAGAACGAAAAGAACGTTCAAAATAATATAAATTGCCCAAAACGGCAGAGCCTGTATTTTCGGTAAAGAAGAAAAATCGACCGCAAGCAACGCAGTGACTTTGTAAAGCACGAAAAACACCAGACAAGCGTACGCCGCCTTTATAAGATACCCCAGCCAGCGATTAAATTTTTTATTGTACCAGAATATACTGAAAACAACGTAAAACCCGCTCGCCATAGCGAAAGGCACCACCGCCACGTTTGCTATAAAAAATCCGGCTACGGTTACGGCTATCGCGGTGAGAAACCCTTCGCGATAATAATCGAGACAAAGGGGCAACATTACGCCCGCCGCGCTCAGTACGTAAAAAGACAAGCTGAGGTTTTTGACGAAAAACGCCAGCGTAACGAACACGAGCGATATCGCTGTCCCTACGCCGGCGAGCGCCGTTCTTTTCCCTATATCGTCTATTTTTCGCATATCCCCGTCAGCAACAGGAAATGAGGTCTCCGCCCATACATTCGCAACAGCAGTCCGCGCATATAAGGCTGCTGCAGCAATCGCATACGTTGCAGCCCCTTACGTGCGGATTAGCATTCATATTGGAATAGGTTCTTTCTTCCCTGTTATCCTCGTTGTAAAAAGAATTCCCCTGTGCGGTAGTATTCGCTTTGATATGAGTTTCCATCGAGCGCTTCGCTTCTTTGTACTGCTCGTTATCCGGCTCCATCTGACAGGCAAATTCCAGCTGTTTGTAAGCGTCGCTTACCCAATTTTTACGGAAAAACACAGCCGACTGAAGATAATGCCATCTTGCGGTTCGGTTGCCACAGCTGTCCAATATGCTTTGCGCTTCGTCGAGTTTTCCCTCTTTTATGGCTCTGTCCACGTCGGAAAGGTCGTCGCCGGTATAACTTATCTGATATCTTGACGCTATGATATCGTTGGCTTCTTTATAAGCGTCTTCTATTTCCTGCAATTTGACGCAGGCTTCCTCTCCTACTTCGCCCGGCTCGAAACGCATATCCGAATACTTATTGCGTTTTTCTTTATACGCGCTGTACAATTCGTCCTGCGTGCAATTTTCATCGACTCCGAGTATCACAAACGGATTTTTTGCCATTTTTCACCTCTCCTTTTCAATACGGTTTCCGTCCTGTCCGATAGTCCTCTGTACACGATATTGCTTAGCGGTCCCTCGCTTACGGAAATCTCCATTTTATTATAACAATCGGTAGCGGACGCTATACTTTCGTAAAGCAACGCCCTCGCCTTTTTCTCCGCCTCGTCAAAAAATATATCGTTTATTTCTTTAACGTCTCTTAAAAACGGATTAAAACATTTTCCGAAATCCTTTTTCACGTCGTCGTAGGCGTCGATAACGTAAATCCATCTTCCGATATGGAACAAGAACTCTCTCAGCGTTTTGTCGCATTTGTCCGTGAGCGCGTCGCCGCAAGCGGATATCATCATACCCGATATGTCGGCAAGCGCCGACAGCTCCGCTCCGTTTTTCTCCGCCTCGCGTAGCCGTGCGTAACACCTTTTTAGCGACTTATCGAATTCGGGAAGCTTCTTTGCGGCTTTTTTATAGGACGGTCTTATCAAGCCGCGCAAAGCGCGCCTCTTGTTTTCGTCGGCAACGTCGTCGCTAACCTTATAATATCCAAGAATTACGTTTATGTCGGCTATTCTTTCGAGAATTTCCGAGTTCTGCACGTAGCCGAATTTTTTGCCTACGGGATGAACTACGCACCTGCCCTCTTCGAAAACCGGTTCGGTTTTTTCGTAATTGTATCCCAACAATGCAAGCAAAACTATATCGTAATTTATCGTAAGTCTGTTTATTTGCCCGTTCGTTTTGCCGATTGCCTTACACAGTCCGCAATAGTACGCACGGTAAATATTGTAATCCTTGATAAGTATATTGGGTTTATCGATTACGACGTATCCGAACATTATCTTTCCACCAATCCTACTTTTTTATAAACCTTAGACAAGGTTCTGCGGGCGATTTTCGACGCGTTTTCCGCGCCGTTCTGATATACCGACACGAGATAATCTTTATTTTTTATCAGTCTTTCGTATTCCTCTCTAATAGGACGGAGTCTTTCTATAACCGCGTCCGCGACCTCCGCTTTCAGTTCGGCATAGCCTTTCCCGGCAAAATCGTTCACTATAGACTCCACGCTCTTGTCGGTAACTCCGGAAAGAATGGTAAGAAGGTTGCTCACGCCGGGTTTATCCTCGGAAACCGTTATTCTGCCGTCGCTGTCGGTCACCGCGCGTTTGAACTTGCGGGCTATAACGTCGGGAGAATCTATAAGACTGACGTAACCGTTGGGATCGGGGTCGGACTTGCTCATCTTCTGCGTAGGCTCCTGCAAGGAAAATATTTTCGCCCCCTGTTTGGCTATATACGGCTCGGGCACGGTAAACGTAGGACTATAAACTTTATTGAACCTGTCCGCCAAATCGCGACTCAATTCCAGATGCTGTTTCTGGTCTATGCCTACGGGCACGTAATCGGTCTGGTACAAAAGTATGTCGCTCGCCATAAGCACGGGATAATCCATAAGCCCCATGTTTACGTTGTCGGCGTGCTTTGCGCTTTTGTCCTTAAACTGCGTCATTCTGCTCGCCTCTCCCACATAGGTGAAGCAATTCAGTATCCACGTAAGCTCGGCATGCGCCGGAACGTGAGACTGAAAATAGAGTATGCTCTTTTCCGGATCGAGTCCGCAAGCTATATACTGAGCGAAAAAACTCATCGCTCTCTGCCTGTATTCAGCCGGATTCTGTCTTACCGTAAGAGCGTGCAAATCGGCTATGGCAAATATGGTCAGATAGTCGTCGGGCATTTTGAGCCAATTGTTGATAGCTCCTAAAAAGTTGCCCAAAGTAATACATCCGGTGGGCTGAACCGCGCTATATACTACCTTTTTTTCTCCTATCATAAATCTCCTCCTATACTCGCTATCGTACTGTCGATTTCTTCCACGTCGATAACGTCGGGGTGCAAAACTAATTTTTCTTTGAGATTTTTTATGCTCTCCGGCATCGTTTCTCCCGAAAAGACTTCAAGCTTCTTCGCCGCCTTAAACGCGTCGTCTTCTTCCGCGTGAGCTATGGCTTCGTAGACGCTTTGCGGAAACTTGTACGGATTGGCGGTGCTTACGATAACGTTGGAGGTGGTGCTGTCGCCGACCTCGTTCATGTACTTGAACAACGCGCTGACGGCAACCGCGGTATGCGGATCGAGAACGTAGCCGTACTCGTCGTAAAAATTGTCGATAACCTCTTTCGTTTCTTCCTCGGTGGAAAAATACGCTAAAAATTCAGGCGTCTTATCGTATAACAAATCCTCGTCTACGCTGTACGCTCCTCCGTCGGACAATCTTTCCATAAGATCTTTTACAAACTGCGGATCTCTGTCCCCCATTTCGTAAAGAAGCCTTTCAAGGTTGCTGCTTACGAGTATATCCATGGACGGACTTATGGTCTTTACGAATTCTCTGTTGCTGTCGTAAACGCCGTCGGAGAAAAACTCCGTCAAAACGTTGTTTTCGTTGCTGGCGACTATGAGTTGTTTTATCGGTACGCCCATGCGCTTTGCGTAATAACCGGCGAGGATGTTTCCGAAATTACCGCTCGGGACGATAAAGTTGATTTCTTCGTTGTCCCCTATAAAATCATTGGACAGCAGATCGACGTAAGCGGAAATATAATATACTATTTGCGGAAGGAGTCTGCCGAAGTTTATCGAATTGGCGGAGCTCAAATCATATCCTTTATCGGCAAGAGTCTTTTTCACCCTTTCTCCGCCGAAGATGTTTTTTACCGCCCGTTGAGCGTCGTCGAAATTTCCGTTTATCCCGTAAACGTGCACGTTTTTTCCTTCCGTAGTAACCATCTGCAATTTCTGCATATCGGATACTCCCTGAGAGGGATAAAGAACCGCTATTTCGGTTCCGTCCACGTCGCGGAAACCTTCGAGAGCCGCCTTGCCGGTATCTCCGCTCGTCGCTACGAGAACGAGAGTTTTGTTTTGCTCCCCTTCTTTTTTCTTACATGCCGCAAGAAGATACGGTAAAACGGTGAGCGCGACGTCCTTAAACGCAAGAGTCGGTCCGTGCCACAATTCCATCACGAAAGTGCCTTCGTCCACTTTGAC
>JBJFAO010000221.1:0-7354 GCA_051887955.1 Christensenellales bacterium | reverse complement strand
ATCGCTTTTCGCACTCTCTTAAAAGGTTAAAAATATTATGGGCTATCTCCACCCCGTTATACCCCGCTTCAATCACGGGGAAAGGATATCCTTGCGCTCCGCTTCTTACTATAACCGCGCATTTTTTACCTTGCGCCAACTCTTTTTCATAAAACGAAATCGCTTTTTCGCGACTGTCGAACAAGTAACACGGTACCGTCGGAGCGTAATGCTTGTATTTCATTCCGGGCGCAGGAGCGACGAGCACTTCGCCGTTATGCGTTCTGACTGCCGGAAGATACGCCGAGAGCTTTTCCGCGGTTATTATTCCCGGGCGCAGTATAGTGGGTATCTCGGTAGCGAGAGTAATAACGGTGCTTTCTATTCCTACCTCGCAAGGACCGCCGTCGATAATCAAAGGTATTTTTCCCTTCATATCGTCGTACACGTAAGAAGCTAACGTCGGACTGACTCGTTTCGACGCATTTGCGCTCGGAGCCGCCACCGGAACGCGGCATTCCTCCAGAAATTTTCTGCAAAGAGCATGCGAAGGCATTCTTATCCCTACGGTATCGAGCCCAGCCGTCGCCTCGTAAGGGATGCAATCTCTTTTTTTGAGAACTATCGTTATCGGTCCCGGCGCAAAAATGTTGAAAAGCGCTTCCGCTTCGGGCGTTACTTCGGCGACCTCGTCGGCTTTTTCCACGTCCGTCACGTGGACTATAAACGGATTGTCTTTCGGTCTGTTTTTTGCCTCGTATATTTTGTTTATCGCGTTTTTATCGAGAGCGTTGCCTCCCAGCCCGTAAACGGTTTCGGTAGGAAAAGCGACGACCTCTCCCCTCCTGATAAGCTCCGCTCCGAGCGCTATCGATTCTTCTCCGCCTATTATAGTTTCGTACATATTTCCTCTTAAAAAATAGTATAAATCGTCGTTATCCCGTCCCTTACCGCAACTACGTAATTGCTCTGAAAAGTTCCGCCCGTAAGAAAAACCTCGTACACGTCCAATTTCTCGAAAACGGGATCGAGAAGAATATCTCCGGCATAATTTTTCAACCCCAGCTTTCCGTATCTCTCGAATACGTACACGCCCTGTCTTACGCTCACCACGTCCGACAGCTCTTCGGCTTTATCCTCCGTTATTCTGTACCATTTCTTTCCCCCTTCGGCTTTGCTCCCGAGGGCGTACTCTCCGTAAAAAGGAGTCAGCTCCTTATACTCGAACGGAACGATAATTTTTCCGTCCGTCCCCACGACGCCGTATTTCGAGCTCTTCGTCGCGTAGTCCGTCTTCTCGGCGACGACTCCTTTTCCGTGATACAAAAACGTCGCGTAGGTATTCGCTCCGTCCACGTTGGGCAAGCGTTCGATTTTTTTGAGGTTTTTGTCAAAATAGTGTACGCTTCCGTAGTACTGAGAATAAAGGGGATCGCTCGTTTCCGTTCCTATCCCGTCCACGAATACCGCAGGCATAAGCATATCGTTCAGGTTGATGATATCCGCGTTGGCGTCCATTATGCAAAAAGTGATTTCGCTCTGATAGCTGCCGCTGTCTATATACGGAAAATAGTAATAATAAACGATACTATACCCCTCTTTCACCATCGCGCTGACGTCCATATACGGCAAGGAGTAATCGTAAATACCCGTTTCCTCGTCGAAGGTAATGGAATTGTTGAGATAGGAAGAAATCTGCGCGTAATAATCCGTGTAATACGAATTGGCGACGTTGTCGACAATAAGCCACTCTTTATCTGTGACAGAACGGGTAGCGGCGTTGTAAAAATCGCAACGGATATTCGCATAAATCACAGTGCTTGCGCCGGTAGCTAAATTCGTGTCTTCGTAAATGATATTATAACCGGAAAATTCTTCCGTCGATTTTAAGCGGGCGGTGCGACTGAACCAGCCGTTGCCTATATAAAAAATATCCACCTCGATATTGTCGGAGTACTCGGCTTCGGTATCTTCCGGATAGGCTATATACCCTCCTCTCGGATCGTACGTAAGATATCCGTCCGTCTGTATTTCCGTCACGTCGTAAAAGAAAGCGTGATCGGAAAGCTTGGCTACCAAATACTTATCGTAAATAGCCATTTCGTATCTGTAATCGCATCTTACCCTGAATTCTTCGAGCATAACCCCTTGGGAATAATCGTAAAACGTGGTAAAAGTCGCCGTACTGAACGGATAATCCATCGTGCCGGGGCAAGCGATATAATCGCCGACGAAAGAGAATTGGTCGAACGCATTGTTGTAGGCGGTCATAAAACCCGTCAGATCTCCGCTGTTTTCCCCGCGAAACTTTACCACTCCGATAGTGGGCGTATATTTCGTATTTCCTTCGCTGTCTCCCACCACGGCGGGTTTGGTCACTATCGCGTAGTCTCCGTTTATTGAAATGACGGAGTGATACATAGGAGCTTTGTATTCTTCGGTAGCGGAAGCGAGTCCGTAGAGATAAACGAACCCCGCGTCGACGTAATTGTTAAGCACCGGTCGCATGGTAACGAACACGTCGTTTTCGACGTCGTAAGAAAAAACGGAAACTTCTTCGGAAAACGACAGCTTCTGCTCCGCCCCCGAAAATTGTTTCTGCGAAACAAAATTATTAAAATATAATCCTTCGTTTTTTTTCGTACAGGCTGCAAGACAGCACGCCATCGCGACAAGCACGACGAAAAGAACGACAAACTTTTTGCTTTTCATATTTATATTGTAACACTACGCGAATATTTTTACAACAATATTCCTGTCCGGAGGTCGCCGCGCAAAAAAATAAGTCCGCCTTCATTCGTTCGGAAAGCGGACTCGTTTGATTTTTATCGGGAAGACGCTTTTGCGTCGGTAAAGGCTTTAATTGCCTTTTTTCTTTTTAATTACGGCTACCGCGATACCGCCTGCCAGCGATATTACGACTATTCCCGCAACGGAAGCCGCCACTATTATGCCGATAAGCTCGTTAGACGCCTTTTTGATAAAAACGCTCTCTCCTCCTATCAGGTTGCCGTCCTCGTCGAACTCTCTCAGATACTGATAACCGTAGTAATAGAGCTTTTCGCCGTCGAAAACGAGTTTTCCGAAGGTCGGATCGGAGAGATGTCCGTCCTTATGCAAGCTCGCTCCCGTCGCAGTGGTTATATTCTCGTTGTCCACGAAATTGTAGAATTTTTCTCCCATACAACCCATGGTTACGTACAGAGTTCCCTCTTTGCCGATTTCGTTTTTGCCGTTGGCGTCGGTAGAAACCTTTTGTCCGTCCGCGTCGATATAGAAAGTCTCGTTATAAACGTGGTCGTGACCGGCTATTACGAGGTTTACTCCCTTCTCGGCAAACAGCGGAGTAAGCTGAGCGCGCATTCCCACCACGTCGGAATCGTACGAATGGCTGCCCTCGCTGTAAAGAGCCTTGTGCATTATTATCACTTTGTAATCGGCTTCACTTCCTACAAGATCGTTTTCAAGCCAATCGTATTGCTTTTTAGCGAGTTGTTTTACCTTTTTACCGTCTACGGTAACGCTCTCTATATCGTTGGTATTGAGAACGGCAAAGTGTACCTTTCCGTAATCGAACGAATAATAGAAGCCCGTATCGGAAACCTGTCCGGAAGGAATACCGTAGTTGTAATGAGTCCACAGATAGTTGTATTCGGAGGTATACGCTCCCGCGCTTACTCCGCCGTAATAATCCACGCTGCCCGCCTTTTCGAGGGTAAAGTATTTACTGTCGTGATTGCCGGCGGCTACTACGGAAGCATAGCTTGCGTAGAAAGACTGATCTGCGTCGTACAGCCATTTATATTGAGAAAGGTTGCGCCCGTTATCCACAAGGTCGCCGGGATTTATTAAAAAGCTGACGCCGTTTCCGAACTGCTCTTCGACTACGTCCTTTTGTATCGCGGCTATTCTTTGATAGGCGGACTGAGTGCTGGATTGCACGTCGGAGGAAATGAGAGCCTCGAATTTTCCGTCCTCAGCGCCCGTGGTAAAGGTATACCATTCGCTCCAATAGTTTTTGGAGGGACTTCCCGCGCGGTATGCGTAGGTAGTGCCGGGAGTAAGACCGGTGAGCTCTACCGTATGACGAGCTATTTCCGTATAGCCGGACTGACACCATATACCGAGGTCTATGAGGGGTTTCGTGGTCCCGTAGACTTTGGTAAGAGCCGTCCTGGTCGTCGCTTTGGTATGGTTTTCCGTGTCGGTGGTATACTGAATTGCGCCGTCGGTTATGCGCCTGTCGGTATAATAGGTAAAGTTACGCGTAGTGGCAACGTCGTCTCCGAAATTGTTGGTAAGCATGCTCGGAAGCTTTCCGTTCTCGATTGTTATTATTTCCTGTCTCGCTTTCTTGACGTAAGTCACTTCCTCGTCGGCGTATTCCGCTACTTTCATAACGGCTCCCGTGCTGTCAACGACGTCGTTATGTCCGCCGTCTATTCCGAAGCCGCAAATAACTCTGTACGCATACTCTCCGAGACCTTGTTTGAAATTGTCGGTGAGATATTTGGAAACGATATCGTCGATTATTTCGGGTATGCTCATATTCGCAAGGTCAATCTGTATTCCGAAATTGTCTATAAGATCGGTTACCATAGATATTCCGCCCACCGATTTTACCAGCGTGCCGAGGTTGAATTTTGACAAAGAGATATTGTTGCCTTCCTCGTCTTTTACTCCGAGAATGGTGCATACGCTGTCGATAAGTCCCTTAAAATCGGAGCTTACGCCCGTAGAAAGGTCGAACGTGGTTTCCGACAAGCCTTTTATAAGGAACATAAGTCCTTGTTCGTCGTCGAGTAAAACTTCGATAAGATCGTTTACGAATTTGCCGCTCTTAATGTTCTTGAACGCCTTTTCGTAAGAAGGATTTTCTGCAAACATTGCTTCAGCGGACGCCCAATCTTCACCCGTACAATGGCGCATGTAGCAATCCATAAACACGTCGAGCACCTTATCGCCTTCGCCGGAAAGGTCGAGCGACAACACTCTGTTGACGAGGTCTTCCAGATAAGCGAATACTTTCATATCCGCGGATTTCATTCTTGCGGTATTGCCTTCGTAGCTGTAGTCTTTCAATACCTTCTCATTGATGCCCGCGATAAGGTTGTTGACGACTTTTACCACGTCGTCGGAATATTTGGCTATATCGATGGTCAAACCGATTTTTATAGGAGCTATGCCTTTAACCATATCCCCGAGAGAATCCACTATCGATTTTTGCAAGAATTTATTCATATAGTTGTCTACTATATTGTCGTAAACTCTGCGCCTTGCGTATTTGGAATAGTCGGTAATGGTCTTATCGGAAGCGTTGACGAATTCGGAAACCTTGTTTTTTGCGACGTAACCGTACTTGTCGTCTTTAAGAACCTTATCGTAAAGAGTCGTGATATCGATTTTTTTATTCGGATATGCTTTTAACGTAGCTTTTTCCGCGTACGTTCCTCCCACGTTGCCGCGGGCTACGGTGGTTATTTTTACCTGGCTGCCGACGCTCACGTTCGCCGCGCCTTCCATATCTATTATCTGATTGCCGGAGGTGGAAATATAGCTCGCCTTATCGTTGGCGTGTTGGTGTCCGGTATAAACGTATCTTACGCCGTAATCGGCTAAAAAGTCGGCTATCTCTACCGGATTGTAAACTATAAAACCGGTAGTAATTTCCTCCTCCATATCCCAGTGCGGAATGATGGAGTGGTGGGAAGCCGCCGCTATTGTGGTATCGTCAGAAGGCTTTGCAATGCTCTTGTTTGCCGTCAGCCATTCCATCGTCTCGTTCTGAAGCTGTCCGCCGAGCACGTGTTCGTCCACCGCGTTGCTGATTATTACGTCTGCCGTTATGAATGAGAACTTGCCGTCCTTGCGAGCCTGTATGCCCGTAAGCTGTCCTACGTCGATATCCATTCCGTAATGGAAGTTTTCATAGGTATAGCAAAGTCCGCTGCTCTGGAAATTCACGGTGTTGTCAATTAAATTAACCCAGCCGTCGTTAATAAAATTTGCCATCGTTACGGTATCGTGCGCGGGATCGTCCGCTCCGCTAAAGGAGAATACTCTCGTATCCGAACCGTCTTTCTTTAAGAATTCCCACGCATAGTTGAACGCCGAAGAAAGATTGCTCCTCACGTAATCGCGGTCGGAAGGCATGAGGATTCCGCCGTCCATAGCTTTAAGCGGCGCGTAAAATTCGTTCGCTTCGGCTTCGGTCATATTGGGATAGCCCAAGCCTGCGTATATCTTAGCTACTTCCAATCTGGTGGTATAATAAAAGGTCTTTTTCATACCGTCGACGTCGAAACGATAAGTTTCCGGATTGTAAAGGTCGTGGTTGCCCATAACGACGAATACCTGAAAATCGGGCTTAACCTCTCTCACCGTATTCTGCAATTTACGGAGTTTGTTGGCAAGATCGATATGTCCGAGAAGCTCGCCGTCCTGCGCGCAGTCGCCGCTGAGCACGACGTAATCGGGCATTTGCTCGGCAAAAGTTTTCATACTCGCGTCAAAGGCGGCTTCCGATTCCAACCACAATTTGGTGCTTTTATCCATAACGTAGTTGTAAAAATAATCGGGATCCGTCGTGTTTATCGGCGCGCCGTCGGTATAACAAAGGCGCAAAGAATAATAGTGCGTATCGGTAATGTGCCCTATAGAAACGCTGTCCTCTTCGGTAAAGGCGGAAGCCGCGGCGGCTTCGTGTTTTTCCGAAACGGTAAAGCATATCAGGGACGTGCACATGACGACAATCATTGCAATAACGGCGGTCAAAACCGCATTGCGCTTTAAGAATGAACTCATCTCCTAAGCCTCCATAACGATAAAAATTGCTACCCTAAAAATTTATTTTGATATTTTGGTATATAAGATTATATCAATTAAAAATTGCGTTGTCAATATTGAAACTTATTTCATATTTAGATTTTATCGAAAGAATAAAGTTTTTTATCCTGATATTGTCAATTCGCGCTAAGCTATTGACCGCAAAGCCGACGCAATGATATAATATAGACACCTGAGGTGCTCGTAAACGCAAGCACATTTGGAACCGCAAAATTATTATAAGGGATTTCGGAGTCCGATATACGGGATGTCACGCCCTCGCCGAAAGGTATGGTCAGGGGAAGGCAGTAACGTATGGCAGAAAACCCACCTGCGCAAGCGGGTTTTAATTCCTTGCGGTTACGGCACACTCGGCAAAACACGCTCTTTATTTTCGGAATCGACGACAGTCGATTCCTTTTTTTGCGAGCGTGTTTTGCCTCTCCCCCACAAACGCTCCGCTTTTCCGGGGACCCCGTTCCGCATTTTATGCCTACAGTCGATTCCTTTTTTTGCGAGCGTGTTTTGCCTCTCCCCCACAAACGCTCCG
>JBJFAO010000220.1:0-1610 GCA_051887955.1 Christensenellales bacterium | reverse complement strand
ATGATTTTGACACTTTACCGCAAATTATAGCTAACGATTATTACAATAACAACACTAATTTATAATAAATAAGGGATTCAAATGGATTATTTACAGGCAAAAAAAATTATTTCAGATAGTGAAAATAAAGCAAAAGAAATATTTGCGACAATAAGCGAAACCGCATTATATAACCAAAAAAAAGTTCTTGACGCATTCAGAGAACATAGAATCGGATACGTCCATTTCAATCCGTCTACCGGTTACGGCTACGACGATTCGGGAAGAGACGGTCTCAATAAGCTTTATGCAAGCGTATTCAAGTGCGATTCTGCACTCGTATCTCCGCTTATAGCCAACGGTACGCACGCTCTTACTATAGCGTTATTCGGATTGTTGCGCCCCGGAGACGTTTTGTTCAGCGCGGCAGGTAAACCGTACGATACACTTGACGACGTAATTAACGGCAAAAATAACGGTTCTTTGAAAGACTACGGCGTTAAATACGAACAGGCTGACCTGGATGATTGCGGCAATCCGTCCATAGATAATATTACTGCCAAATTGGAGACCGTCAAACCTAAAATCGCTTTTATACAACGATCTAAGGGTTATTTATGGAGAGAAGCCCTGTCGATTGCTCAGATAGAGGAAATAATAACCGTAATCAAAAGGATTTCTCCCGATACAGTTATCGTCGTAGACAATTGTTACGGAGAATTCGTCGAAAAAAGGGAGCCGACCGAAGTCGGTGCCGACGTTATCGTCGGATCTCTTATAAAAAATCCCGGCGGGGGAATTGCGCCCACAGGCGGTTACATAGCCGGAAGAAGCGATTGTATAGAGCAGATTTCATACAGACTGACGGCTCCGTCGTTAGGAAACGAGGTCGGCTCTTATTCTATCGGATATCGTTTATTTTATCAAGGATTGTTCCTTGCTCCGTCAACCGTCAAAAATGCCTTAATGGGCGAAGTACTTGCAAGCTTCGTATTCGATTCAATCGGCTTGAACACCATGCCCAAGTCGGGCTCAATACCGTACGATATAATTTGTTCGATTAAATTCAATACAGGCGATGAAATGATTAAATTTTGCCAAAGTATTCAGAAGGTTTCTCCGGTGGACAGTTACGTAACTCCAGAAGCGTGGGATATGCCCGGATATAATCATCCCGTAGTTATGGCTGCCGGCACGTTTATTCAAGGAGCGTCTCTCGAATTGACTGCCGACGGAACGGTACGCGAACCTTTCGTCGCATATATGCAAGGCGGTCTGACGTACGAACATTGCGTGATAGCTCTTACGGAAATTCTGAAAGACATATTCTGATTCGATATATATAATTCGTAATTTATATTATAAATATGATAAAGAAATCTATCCGTATAACGATAAATTTCAACAAACAAATCTGTGCGTCAAAATATAACGATTAATGTAAATTTACTTTATTTAGAATAATTTTTACTCCCCTAAGCCTTATCTATTCGCAAAATCTGTATTTTGCGAATAGATATATAAATCTCAAAATATATTTCGTAGCAGATTTTTGATTGATTTATCGTTGAATATGTGTGTATTCTCCCCTGTTACGTTATGGAAATTTTATAATATTTAATATAAAATAG
>JBJFAO010000219.1:0-1615 GCA_051887955.1 Christensenellales bacterium | reverse complement strand
TTCCTCGAATATGCGATAAATACTCTCTCTGTCGCATATGTCGGTTTTACAAAAACGGAAATTCGGCTCTTTCAACGCCTCCTCGAGAGTGGAGAGATTGCCTGCATACGTCAGGCAGTCTACGCAGACTATCCTGTAGTCGGGATGCTTTTTCAGCATATAATAAACAAAGTTAGAACCGATAAATCCGGCGCCGCCTGTTACCAATATAGTCATTTCTTGCTCCTTCCGAATAAACTTTTTTCGTTTTTATATTTTATATATGATATCATATATAACGCTTTTTGTAAAATCATATTTTATTAATCCGGCAATAACGCAGGGAAAGAATAAGCGTCAATAAATGACTTTGCCCTCAGCCACGTTTTTAAGATGCTTTCCGTATGGAGATTTGCCGTATTTTTCTGCGGAGACGAGCAATTCGTCTTTCGTTATCCACCCGTTTTTATAGGCTATTTCCTCCGGCGCGGAAATTTCGATTCCCTGACGGTTCTGAACCATTTTTACAAAGTCCGTCGCTTCCGCGAGGCTGTCCATCGTTCCCGTGTCCAACCATGCGAATCCGCGTCCTAAAAGCTGAACATCGAGAAGCCCTTTGCCGAGATAATTCTCGTTTAAGGAAGTTATTTCCAGCTCTCCTCTTGCGGACGGTTTTACTTTTTTCGCTTCCGCGCTGACGCCCGACGGATAGAAATATAAGCCGACGACGGCGTAATTACTCTTCGGATTTTCGGGTTTTTCCTCGATGGAAACCGCTTTGCCGTTTTCGTCGAATTCCACCACGCCGAACCTTTCGGGATCGGGCACGTAATATCCGAACACCGTAGCTCTGCCTTTCTCCTCCGCGTTTTGTTTCGCCGTATTCAACGCCCTGCCGAAACCATTGCCGTAAAAAATATTGTCGCCGAGAACCATAGCGCACGCCTCTCCGTCAAGAAATTCCTCTCCGAGAATAAACGCTTGAGCAAGTCCGTCGGGAGAAGGCTGAACGACGTACGAAAGATTTATTCCGTACTCTTTACCGTCTCCCAACAGCTTACGGAAATTGGGTATGTCCGTGGGCGTCGAAATAATAAGCACGTCCTTTATCCCCGCCAGCATCAACGTAGACAGCGGATAATAGATCATAGGCTTGTCGTATACGGGCAAAAGCTGTTTGCTCGTCACCATTGTAAGCGGATAGAGTCGCGTGCCGGCTCCGCCTGCGAGAATTATTCCTTTCATTGCCGTTTCCTCCTTAATCCTGTGAAGAAATTTTTTATAGTTTTGTGTTTTATTGCAAAATATACCAGTAATGCGGCGGTATAGGCACCGCAACCTATCCATAAGGGTAACAATTTCGCAAAAACGATAAACGCGACGGTCATAACGATTTCTATTATGAAATCTGCGACTATCTTTATTTTTATCGTTTTCATTACGATTATTTCCGATATTACTGAGCGGAGCATTATGACGAATACCACGCTTACGAGCAGTACCGTCATATTGTTTAGAACGTACGCGCTAAACGCAAACAATCCGAAAGCCAACGCCACGCATATCAAATTTACGATTAACATCTGCTTTTCTTTGCGATACGCTTTGAGGTAGTTGTCTGTCAGCAATCCCACCT
>JBJFAO010000218.1:0-7487 GCA_051887955.1 Christensenellales bacterium | reverse complement strand
CACTTTCTGTCCCCTATCACTATTATGGGTACGGGGTTTGTAGTATGAGCGGTGAAAGGCGCGCCGTCGTTATCGAACATCTTATCGGCGTTCCCGTGATCCGCAGTGACGATAACCTCTCCACCCGTGGCGCGAAGAGCGTCGACTACTTTAATCAAACATTCGTCCACCGTCTTTACGGCTTTTACCGCCGCGTCGAAGACTCCGGTATGTCCGACCATATCGCAGTTGGCGAAATTAAGAATCATCAAATCGTATTTCCCGCTTTCTATTTCCGCAACGGCTCTCTCCGTAACCTCATACGCGCTCATTTCCGGTTGCATATCGTACGTTGCCACCTTCGGAGAAGGTATAAGCACTCTCGTTTCGTTTTCGTTCGGCTTTTCCACTCCGCCGTTGAAGAAAAACGTCACGTGCGCGTACTTTTCCGTTTCTGCGATTCTAAGCTGATTCAATCCTTCCTTGGCTATTACTTCGCCCAACGTATTGTTGAGTTTCTGCGGTTTGAACGCGGTATCGAGATATTCGGAAAACGAGGCGTCGTATTGAGTCATTCCTACGTATACAGGCGCTAAAAAGCCGCTTTTTCTTTCAAACGCGTCAAAGTCTTTCATTATAAACGCGCGACTGATTTCCCTCGCTCTGTCGGGACGGAAGTTAAAGAAGATTATGCTGTCCCCTTCTTCCACTTTAGCGACGGGCTTTCCGTTTTCGACTACGACTTTGGGGGTAACGAATTCGTCGGTTACGCCGTTTTCGTAACTTTCGCGCACGGCGCATTCGGCGCATTCGACGTTTTCGCCTTCACCCATCGTGAGCGCGTCGTAAGCCTTTTGGACTCTGTCCCATCTGTTATCCCTGTCCATAGCGTAAAATCTGCCGGTTACGCTCGCAATCTTGCCGAAATTTTGTTCTTTAATAAATTGTTCGAGCTTATGAATATAATCCGCTCCGCTCTTCGGCGGCACGTCGCGCCCGTCGAGAAAACAATGTATATAAATATTGTCGAGACCTTCTTTTTTAGCCAACTTTATAATAGCGAACAGGTGCTCCAAATGAGAATGCACGCCGCCGTCGCTCAAAAGTCCGTAAGTATGCAATTTCTTTCCGTTCGCTTTTGCGTTCCCGATTGCTTTCAGAAATGCTTCGTTCTCAAAGAAGTCGCCGTCCTTTATTGATTTCGTTATTCTGGTCAGCTCCTGATAAACCACCCTGCCGGCACCCATATTGAGATGTCCGACTTCGCTGTTTCCCATCTGTCCGTCAGGCAAACCCACGTCCATCCCCGACGCACCTATCGTCGTATGAGGATATTCCGCTTCCAATCTGCGGAAATTGGGCACGCCGGCAGCCTTGATGGCATTGCCTTTTACTTCATCGTTGATACCGAATCCGTCCAAAATTATCAAACCGTATGTTTTTTTCATATTACCTCTTTACCGCAATAACGCAAACCCGAAATCCCGAATTTGCGTTATTTGCGATTTATTATTTAATATTTGACTTTCGTAAAAAATTAATAATTTACCACCTTGGCAAAATCTTCGGGCTTCAAGCTTGCTCCGCCGATAAGTCCGCCGTCGATTTGTTCCATAGCCATGAGCTCGGAAGCGTTCTTCGGATTCATGCTGCCGCCGTACTGAATACGAATGGAATTCGCGCTTGCTCTTCCGTACAGCTTGCGTACGACTTTACGAATAATCTTAATAGTGTCGTTAGCGTCCTGAGCGGTAGCGGTCTTGCCGGTGCCGATAGCCCAAACGGGTTCGTATGCGATGACTACTCTCTTGAGCTCCTGTTTGGAGATATCCTTAAGCGCTCCGATAGTCTGTCTGGTCACTACCTCGGCGGTCTTGCCCGCTTCTCTTTCGGAAAGAAGCTCGCCTACGCAAACTATTACTTTAAGTCCGGCATTGAGAGCGGCTTTGGTTCTGAGATTGACGGTTTCGTCGGTTTCTCCGAAATACTGACGTCTTTCGCTATGTCCGGTAATAACGTATTGAACTTTAAGTTCTTTGAGCATTTGCGCGCTGATTTCACCGGTAAAAGCTCCTTTTTCCGCCCAATGAACGTTCTGAGCGCCGATTTGAATATTGCTGCCTCTTGCCGCTTTTCTTGCGGTAACTATATCGGTAAACGGTACGCAACATACGACCTCGCATTTTGCGTCCTTAACGAGGGGAATAAGAGTCTGAATAAGTTCTTTGGTTTCGGCGTTGGTTTTATTCATTTTCCAATTGCCTGCGATAATATTCTTCTTTGTCATTTCTGTTTTCTCCTTATTATATTTCGTTTTGATTGTTGGTTTATTTGTTGTCGAGACAAGCTACTCCGGGGAGCTCGAGACCTTCGAGGAATTCGAGACTTGCGCCGCCGCCTGTGGAGATATGCGTCATCTTATCGGCAAAACCGAGTTTCTTAACCGCAGCCGCGCTGTCGCCTCCTCCGATAATCGTGGTCGCGCCCTCTATTTCGCTGAGAGCTTTCGCTACCGATATAGTGCCCTCCGCCAACGTGGGATTTTCGAATACTCCCATAGGTCCGTTCCAGATAACGGTCTTCGCGCCTTTTACGGTGTCGGCAAAAAGCTTCTGCGTCTTAGGTCCGATGTCGAGTCCCATCATATCGTCGGGTATAGCGTTCGAAGGAACTACCGTTATATCTACGGGACCGTCGATAGGATCGGGGAACACCTTAGAAACCTTGGTATCGATAGGCAAAATCATTTTGACGCCCTTAGCTTCCGCTTTTGCGATAAGTTCTTTTGCAAGCTCTACTTTCTCTTCTTCGCAAAGGCTCGTTCCTACTCCGTATCCTTTCGCCTTGAAGAAGGTATAAGCCATACCTCCGCCGATAACGATAACGTCAACCTTTTCGATAAGATTGTTTATTACGCCTATTTTATCGCTTACCTTTGCGCCTCCGAGGATAGCTACGAAAGGACGAGTCGGATTTTCGAGAGCTCCGCCCATAACGTAGAGCTCTTTGCCGATAAGGAAACCGGCTACGGCAGCCTTACAAAGCCCGTACTGAGCGATTCCGGCGGTGGACGCGTGAGCTCTGTGCGCGGTGCCGAAAGCGTCGTTTACGTAAATATCGCAGAACTGCGCCAAAGCGCGGCAGAAATTTTCGTCGTTTTTGGTCTCTTCAGAATGGAAACGAAGATTTTCAAGTAAAACCACTTCTCCGTCTTTGCACTCGGCAACTTTTTTCTTGGCGTCGTCGCCTATTACGTCGGTAGCAAAAGTGACTTTCCCTCCGAGTATTTCGTTAAGTCTGTCGGCTACGGGTTTGAGAGAGCATTTCTTTATCGTTAAAGCGGTCAGCTCTTCTCTGCTCTTTCCCTCGTCCTCGGGTTTGATTTTCTTTATCTCTTTACTAAAAATCGAATACGGTCTGCCCAGATGGGAACAAAGTATTACTTTCGCCCCGTGTTCCATAAGATATTTGATAGTGGGCAAAGCTCCGTTTATACGGTTCTCATCGGTAATAACACCGTTTTTCATAGGTACGTTAAAGTCCACTCTGACAAGACATTTCTTGCCTTTTACGTCAACATCGCAAATGGTCTTTTTGTTCATATAAAATCTCCTTTATAAGGTAATGGGTTTTTTATGTAACATATTATACCACTATTTTCCATTCGTAGCAATAATTTTTAATTATTTTTGTTGTTTTTATTCCAAAACCTTAACTTTTGTATAAAAATATTATTCTCCTTTCGAAATTCTCAAAAAAGATTTGTGCACGCAAAGGTTTTCTCCCGTCAGGTCTATATCGACTACGTTTCCGACGCTTTTAAGAAAACCGTCAAAAATCACCGCTCCGTCGGAAAACAATCCGACTCTTATTCCTTCGCACAGCGCGCCGTGATTTCTGTAGGCTTTGTAATAATTCTTGTCGAACGCGCCGAGACAATTGTGAAACACGATTTTCGCGCCGCCGTAAAACAGATTGTCCGCGCCCGAGCTCAACATATCTTTATCAACGCACAATCCTGCCCATGCGTTACATATCTTGTACATTCTCAAAGCATTGCCCGAAGTATACATGTCGTTTGTAATGCAATCGCTTACCCCCGCTATTTCACCGTCGCGCAACAGTAACGTAGATAAAAATTTATCTCCTTCTATATCGAGTTTGGCATGCAGTAAAACGCAAGCTTTACGCATCGAGCTTACTTCCATCGCCGCCTTCAATGCGGCAGGTATATCAAAGTATCTATGGAAACAGATGGTATTATGAAAATTGACGGAAACAACGTCGACGCCCTCCGTTTTGACCGTCAGTATATCGGCATAGCCGTATGCATTTTTGAAACAAATCTTCATACAGCCATAAATATGTGACCGAATCGGATTTAGTTAATTTTTCTTCTTCTCCTTACGGCTGTTACAATAACGACGACAACGACAATCGCAACCAAAAATCCGCACGCCAATATTACGGCGATACGTTGATTGTAACCTAATCCGTCGGTAATATTTGCGGTACGTATAAAGTAGTATTCTCCGCCGTATTCAACGTACGAAAACTCGCCGTAATCTATTCCGTTACAGATAAGCCCGACCTTTTCTCCGTCGTGAACGGAACCAACCGCAACGGCTCCGTCGACGTGCGTATCGAATATTTCTACGTCCTTGCCCATCCCGTCTCCTATTACCGTCACGGATTTAACGGTAAAATCGTCGTTTGAAAAGCTCGGATAGAGCGATTCTTCCATAATATAGCCCGTAAACGAAGTATAATCTATTTTATACCAGACCTTTCCGCCGGCAAACACCTCTTCTTGAATCGGATTAACGACAACGTTTTGAGGTATTTTTATCAATATTTCCGACGAAGCGTCCGCTTCCGCATAAAGCGGAGTGTCCGGAAGTACGGTTTTATAATTTATCGAGCTTACCGGCGTTGCCGCGCCGAGCAAAAGCGCAACCGTCCCCGCGAAAACGGCGAGAACCAATATCGGTAAACTTATTTTCCTTTTCATAAAACCTCCGTTGACTGCGCTTCGGAAAAATGTTATCATTTTTTCGGAGTAGAACAATTATACAATGGAAATACGCAAATATCAAGCCAACGACAAAATATATTGCCGTGAAATATGTTTTTTAACCGCTCGCTGTCGTGAAACCGACAGACAAAAATCTATTTTATACAATCTGTACAACGATTATTATACGGAAACCGAGCCGGAAAACTGTTTCGTCCTTACCGACGGCAATAAAGTAGTCGGATACATAATATCCTCCGAATCGTTTTCCAAATACGAACCAAGCTTCACGACACGCTATTTACCCGAATTGAAAAAACTGTCGTTGACAAATTATTTTATTAAAAAGTGTTCCTTAAAAATCGAAAAAACGCTCGCAAAAAAGTTCCCTGCGCATCTCCATATCGACCTGCTTCCCGATTATACGGGGAAGGGCTTCGGCGGAAAAATGTTGGAAATCGCTCTCGAAAATCTACGCTTAAAAGGGGTTACGGGAATTTTTCTGGGAGTAAATTACAAAAACATACGCGCCGTAAATTTTTATAAAACGCACGGTTTTTCCACAAAATTTACCATATTCCCCTTTGTAAGATATATGGTAAAGGAATTGTAGTTCAAATTCATATCGACGTTACGCGGTAAAATTGACTATACGGCATTCGGAGGCTTTGTAATTGTAAACTTCGTTTAACTCGCTTCTTGCGTGTCCCTCCAGCCCCAACAAATTTACTTTAATCGTCCAATCCTGCACGAGGTTTCTGGTAAGCAAATATCCGTTGCTATACAATTCGAGCTCTATATCGAGTTTATCGTACACCATATCTTTCATAAAGCTTCCGAGCAGATCTTTGACCGCCGTTACCTCGTAATACGTCGCGCAGCCCTCCCCCGAGCTCGAGCAATCAAGGCTGAAACGCACTTTGTACAAAAACATATTTTGTTCTTCGCTGAATTCTCTTTCGATTTCGCAGCTTTCCGCCAGAATCGTATCTTTATTTATTATAAAATTGTCTATATCCTTTATATCGTTATCTTTATATGTTCTTTGCGCCGTAGCCTTATTTTCGGAATAATCGCTTTCCCATTCGAATATCTCGTCTCCTTCGTTCATAACGCTCAGCTTACCCTTCTGAACGAAAGTTTTTTCACCGTCGTAATAGCCTCTGTCGCCAAACTGTATCGCGCTTTTCAAAACTCCTTTGAGGCTCTCCTGATTGCAATCGGTAAGATAAATGGAATTGGTATACGAGTGATATACCTTTTGATTGGCGTTTAATTCCGGTATTCCGGCGACCTCGTATTGGTGAGAGGTGTTATTTGTTACTTCCACCGAAATTCCGGCGGCTTCGTAACTATCCCCTACCCACGCCTTTATCAAAGACTTAGCTCTCGAGCCGTATCCTTGAGAAAGCATAAGCTTTTTACATACGAATTGATATATCCGATACGTAGTCCCGGCAGTGTCGCCGTTCATATCGTCGTAAAATTCGTCTATGGGCGTTTCTCTGCCGTCGGCAAGCCATACGGGGTTTATTCCGTAGCTTCCTTTCCTTAACGTAAACGTATTATCTATGGTTACGTCATAAGCGCATAAGCCCAAATATACGGCTTCCGCCAGGAGAAAAATAATCAATAAAACTTTAACTATCGTAAAAACAACTGCGCAAACTTTTTTCATAATAACAACGACTATAAAAACGAGAGTATGGTTTTCTTACTTACAATAGAATAACATATTGAATTGTTGCCGTCAATATGTCAATCGTTGTCAAACTTTGAAAATTGTTTACAAAAATATTCTATTTTGTAAAATCTACCACTTTACATTCGTCGGGTTGATAGCTGAACACTTCGCACTTTTTATTGAGAGCGGTGCCCTCCGCACTGAGAAAAGCTACCGAATAATTGAGCGTCCACTCCTGCACCGTATCCCACGTCATAAGATAGCCGTTACTGTATAAAGTCATATCTATTTTTAACTGACTGTAAACAAGCGACTTCATATTTGAACCGAGAAGATCCTTTATAGCTTTCGCCTCGTAATAAGTCGCGCCGTTTTCGCTCTCGTCTGTACAATCGAGATCCATGGACACATGATACAGATACCCTTTCGCCTGCGCGTCGTACTCGCGTTCGATTACTACGCTTTCGGGGACTATCGTATCCTTAGTCACGACGAAATTGCATTTATCTCTTATTTCGTCGTCCGCATACGTACGTTTTGCCGACGGTTTTTCAACCTCGAAATTTTTGTTCCATTCGATGACTTCGTCTTCGCCGTCCATAGCGGATAAAGAGCCTTTCTGCACGTAATCCTCGGTCCCGTCGGAATATCCCCTCGTCGCAAACTGAACGGCGGATTTCAAAATTCCTTCCAGGGCGGGATTGCTCACCTGAGTAATATAGATAGTATTGACATACGAACTGTATACCTTTTGATTAGCGTTAAGAGCGGGAGTCCCCGCAACCATATATTGTTCGGTACGGTTACTTG
>JBJFAO010000217.1:0-7512 GCA_051887955.1 Christensenellales bacterium | reverse complement strand
CTGAACGAGCTCGGCGCGGCGTACGAAAGAGGAGAGGCTTTTTTACCGCAGCTGATAGCCGGGAGCGAAGCGGCGAAAAGCGCGCTCGCGTATATAAAGAATAAATTCATTAAGGATTCCGAAACGGCGAAAGCCACCGTTATCGTGGCGACGGTGAAAGGGGACGTTCACGATATAGGCAAAAACATAGTCAAAGCCGTCACGGCTAATTACGGATACAGGATTATCGATTTGGGAAAGGACGTTCCGACGGAAAAAATAACGGAAGCGATAAAAAAATATTCTCCGCAGGCGGTCGGACTCAGCGCGCTTATGACTACCACTATCGACAATATGACGGAATCCGTCGAGAGGATAAAAAAGGAGTTTCCGGACATTCCCGTTCTGGTCGGAGGCGCCGTAGTCACCGCCGCATACGCGGAAAAAGTGGGCGCGATTTATTCAAGAGACGCTCAAGAAAACGTAAAAATTTTGGAAAACCTCTTCGGAAATCGTTGACCGTAAAAAAAAACTGTGATAGCATAAAAATACGAAAGAGGTAAAATAATGCAAATAAACGGTTTGTTAAGCGTAGAAGTCGTCGTCGTAAGCGTCCTTAATTGGTGACGTTATTATTGACCGTGCTTGTAAGCGACAACTGAAAATAAAGAGGTATCTTACAAGCAAGATACCTTTTTTAGTATAAACGAAAAGCGGAGAAAGACAATGAATTTAGTGAACAGATTTTTAGCGAGAACGGATTACGCAGACTATGAAGATTATGCAAAGAATTGCAATCTGATCGTGCCCGATAATTTCAATTTCGCATACGACGTCGTGGACGAATACGCAAGGCTTTGTCCCGAAAAGCGCGCTCTCGTATGGTGTAACGACAAGGGAGAAAAAAAGAGTTTTACGTTCAAGGATATTTCTTCGTTAAGCAACAGAATCGCAAACGCGCTTCTTAGTTTCGGATACAAAAAAGGCGACGTAATTATGAGTATGCTCAACAGGAGATGGGAGTTCTGGACGCTCATAACGGCGTGTCACAAAATAGGAGTGGTTCTTATCCCCGCCACTTTTATGCTCACTCCCAAAGATATAAGCTACCGCATAAACGGCGCGGGCGCGAAAGGGCTTATTTGCATAAACGAGGACGGAGTAATAGATTGCGTCGACAAAGCCAAAGCCGACCTTCCAGAGGACCTCAAATACTTTACCATAGGCAAAAGAGAGGGCTATATCGATTTTGACGAAGAGTTCATGAAATATCCCGATACTCTCGAGAGGGTAAAAACCGACCTTAACGACGAGCTCCTCATCTATTTTACGTCGGGAACCACAGGATATCCGAAAATGGTTGCGCACAATCACCTCTATCCTTTGGGACATATCTACACCGCCCTTTATTGGCAGGGAGTAATAGACGACGGATTGCATTTTACCTCTGCGGAAACCGGTTGGGCTAAGTGCAGCTGGGGCAAGCTGTACGGGCAATGGATTGCCGGCACCGCGCTTTTCGTATACGATTATTTCGGAAAGTTCGCGCCCACCGATTTGTTGAAGCACATCCCCGAATACGGCATTACCACTTTCTGCGCGCCCCCGACTATCTACAGATATCTGGTAAAAGAGGATTTGTCGAAATACGACCTGAAATCGTTAAAGCATTGTTCCACCGCCGGCGAACCGCTTAACGCCGAAGTCTGGAAGCAGTTTTATAAGTCCACCGGGCACCGCATTTACGAAGGGTACGGACAGACGGAGACCTGTATTATTATGGGGACGTTCAGAAACGTCGAAATCCGTCCCGGAAGCATGGGCAAGGCATGCCCTCTGTACGATATTCATCTCGTTGACGAGGATTATAACGACGTCGAGGACGGCGAGGTGGGAGAAATCGTAATTAAAATAAAGGAAAAGCAATGCGGACTTTTATACAAATATCACAATAATCCCGAGCTTACCGAGAGACTTCTGGGGGACGGATATCATCACACGGGAGATCTCGCGTACAGAGACGAGGACGGCTATTATTGGTTTATCGGCAGAGCCGACGACATAATAAAATCGAGCGGATACAGAATAGGACCGTTCGAGGTGGAGAGCGCGCTCCACGAGCATCCCGCCGTGCTCGAATGCGCGATAACGGGCGTGCCCGATCCGGTAAGGGGACAGATAGTCAAAGCCACCATCGTTCTCGCAAAGGGATACGTCGGAAGCGACGAGCTGAAAAAAGAATTGCAAAATCACGTAAAGAAAGCCACCGCGCCCTATAAATATCCGAGGATAATAGAGTTTGTGGACGAGCTTCCGAAAACCATCAGCGGAAAAATAAGAAGGGTGGCGATCCGCAACAATGAAAGTAAATAAAGCCGTCGGCGCAGAAGATAAAAGACGTCCCGTTTCGTAAAATGAAACGGGACTCGATTTATATCGGATAAGGACAGATTATATTTCCGTAAATACGAAAGTAAGATTGAGAAATTCGACTCTAAGAGTCACCGTTTTTTTGGCGTCTTCGCTTTCCGTCATCGTCATAATAAGATACGGTTCTCCGTTTTCGGAGTATTTGTCCACGTAAAGAGCGGTATATTTTTCTCCCGTAACTTCGGACGCGAGATTTTTGATTTCGTATTCTCCTACGTAACGGAAGCCTAAACGCGAGGGTATTTTCAGGTCGGAGCTCAGCTTGCCGTCGGTCTGGATCGATTCTATGAGTTTTTGCGTGTCGACATCGTCGTAGTCTATGAGTATTTCCGATCCGAGGCTCTGTTTAAGCGCGTCGAAGGTGCCCTTTACGTCGGTAATATCGAACCAGGGAAGAATGGGTTTGCCGTAGGTTTCGCCTATCGCTTTGAGGTCGAGAGACTGTAACATGCCGAGATTCAGACCGTATTTGTCGGCGAGCTCTATTGCGGCAGGGTCAATAATAACCGTAATCGACAGAGTGCCGTCCTTGCGCAATTCCAGTCCGCTGTCCGAGGTAAGTAAATACGGTATTCCGGAGATGTCGAAGACGGTGGTTTTTATCGGATCGAAGGGAAGAAAATAGTCCTTGTCGAGAGTATGTATGTCGCAACCGGGAAGGACGAAACAGCAGCATACCGCCACTATTATTACCGTTACCGCCATCATAGTGAGATTTTTGTTTTTCATAGCGTCCCTCCTTTATGCCAAAGCGGGCGTGAGACCGTCGGTGAGGCGGAAATAAATCTCCGTGACCTCCGCGGTAGATTTCGCGTCGTTGATTTCGCGTTTGGCGTCGTAGTAATCGACGTCGGGATAGAGGCGTTTTATCTGTTCCAGTCTCAGCTTTTTATAGCTGATAAGAGAGGAGGATTTTTTGGCGAGACCGAGGGCTTCGAGCAAGCTTTGGGTTGCGTCGGCGATTACCGCGTGTCCCTCGTTGCTCGGGTGTATACCGTCGGGATAAATCAGATTTTTACCGCGAACGGGGTCGGCGTCGTAAATTTCGCCGAAGGCTTTGCAAACGTCGACGATGTAAAAATCGTCAGGGTTTTCGGCGTGATAGGAAAAAACCACGTCGTTAAGGGTGGCTAAAAGCTCTCCTCCGAGCACTCTTAAGTCCGCTTCGGAATAATTGTACGGTTCGCTCGTAAGAATACCGCGGGCGGTAGCGTTCGCTATCGGAGAGCCGTCGTAAACGGGATTGTAAACGGTTTGTATAAACAGTATCGCGTCCGGGTTGAGCTCTTTGAGCTTTGCGATTATTTTTGCAAAAGTAATTCTCGACGAGCGCAGAATTTCTTCGCGGTAGGTATCGTCTTTCGCTATTTCTCCGTGTTTTTCACGGGCGTATTCCACCAAAAGCTCGCTCAAGCCCGATTGCAGCATATCGTTTCCGAGGATAGAAACCTGAATGATATCGGCGGTTTTTATATGCGTAACGGTCATTTTCGCGTCCTCCGTTTCCTGCGATATAAGGTCGAGAAGCTGCGCGGATTTGTGACCGCTTACCGAGCGGTTTACGTATTCGAATCCGTTGCGCTTGCCTACGAGGGCGTAATAACCGTAATTTTCTCTTTCCGACAGGGGGGACGGACCGAGTATAGCCTCCGCTATGCTGTCGCCGAGAAAAACTATTTTCAGTTGCTTTTCCGAGCAGGCGGACAGGCAGAACAAAACGCTTATCGCCATAGCGGCGATTAAAAAGCCGGCAATAAATTTCTTAGCCATATTTCCTCCGTTTTTTAATGTAATATAATAATAGCTTGATAAACGGTATAAGTCAATACGGTAGCCCCCGTTACGGGGAAAATTATTGCGGAAAAACGAAGTATTTTGCCCTGCGACAGCCTCGTCGTCAGCGTAACGAGGCAATCAAAGCCGTTTTTCTGTTTTCTAAAGACAGGAGCTCCGCTCTGTCGGCAAACGGCGAGTCGAGTTTGTCGAAAAGAAGAAAAACGTCGAGCTGCGCGTTAAGAAGGCGCGTAAGGGGTGAAGAGCAGGACTGAGGGGTGCGAACGGACGGAATGTACGAGCTTTCGCCGTTTTTTACCGAAAGGATATTCAGCGTACGGAAGGTGAGATTTTTCAAATAATTTATCGTTCTTCCGCAACGGGAAGCTCTCAAAAGACAGTCGAGAAGGTCGAGCTGCGTTTCTTCCAGGACGATTATCCGTTCGTAAACGTCGTCGTTTACTCCGGAAGACAAGGCTTTTTCGTATTCTTTCGTAAGTTTTTGCACGTCGGAAGGGTTGATGTCCATAATACTCCTTTTACTATACGCCATTATATGATAAATTGTTTTATAAGGTTCTTTCCTTCTTTACAAAGGAAGAAAACTTTTGTAAAATAAAACTATTATAAAAAAAGAAGGTGGCTTATGCCGAAAAGTTTTGTCATCATTTACGTTCTCGGAGGGCTTATCGCAGGCGCGATTATAGCGATGAGTCTCGTTTTTATCCTCAAAGCGGTAAAAAGAGCCAAGCTCATCGGAATGGACGGTAAAAAAATTAAAGAAACCATAAAATCCAGCGCGATTTTTTCCATCGTGCCCAGTATTCCCATCGTTATCGGAATAGGAATCATGATGCAATATCTCGGACTTGCGATACCGTGGATACGGCTTACGGTAATAGGAGCGTTGCAGTACGAGCTTATCGCCATGGATCAGGCTTCCGTCGCTCTTACCGAGCTGGGTATTTCCGATCAACACGTCCTTATTGCCACCGCCGTTACGGTAATGACTCTCAGCATTATGTCGGGACCTGTTTTCAACGCCGTTTTTTATAAAAAATATCAGGGAAAGCTCGCGTCCTTGCAGGAAAAGAATTCTCACCTTATGAACACCGTCACGGGCGCTTTGCTCGGAGGCTTGCTCGCGGGAATGTTGAGCGCAATTTTAGTGGGAGGAATATTCAGCGTGGGAAAACCCGGCGCGCCCGACGCAAGCGGAGTGGTAACGTACGGAGAAGTGACGTTGATTACTCTTGCCGCGAGCGTCGTTATTATGTTGATTTGCGGAGTGCTTTTGAAATTTTTGAAACAGAAATGGATAGAAAGCTACGCTTTGCCCATTACGATTCTGGGTGCGCTCGCGATAGCGTACGCCTGCGTGCCGCTGTTTGCGTAAGGAGGGAACGATGAAAAGGATTTTCGGAAAGGAAAAAGATAAAGGAATACAATCCTATGCGGAATATAACGCGGGCATGCATCTTCTCGGCAGGGTGTTTACCTGGCTTGCCGTCGCGCTCATTATGCTCGTGCCGATTTTCTATTGCGTCAGCGCAAAGACCTTGCCCAACGGAAAAGCGCTGTTAAAATGCGTGCCGTTTTTATTAAGTTACGTCGCGATAGGGCTTATCGAGGCGATTTCTTACGCGCCGTTGCTCGGAACGAGCGGTCAGTATATGAGCTTTATTACCGGCAACGTAAGCAATCTGAAGCTCCCCTGCGCAATAAACGCGCAGAACATAACGAAAGTGGAAAAAGGATCGGAGGAGCAGGAGATTATTACTACCATAAGCATAGGGGTAAGCTCCATCGTGACTACGCTCATAATAATAATAGGGCTTATTCCCCTCGTCATATTTCAGCAGCAGATAGTCAATCTTCTCAACCCTATTTCGCCGTACGTGATACCCGCCATATTCGGAGGACTTACCATGGTGCTTATAGCCCAGTATTACAAAATAGCGGCGATACCTTTTATCGCCTGCATAGCGATATGCGTCGTCGGCAATCTTATCGGCTTCGGCGAAAAATTGGGACAGTCCACAATGGTTATCGTAGGTATGGCAGTAAGCGGCATATCGACGACGGTGCTGTACAAACTCAAAAAACTGTAACGACAGCTCAGACGCTTTTTACTATCGAATAAAGGTAACTAAAGGACAGCTTGCCCGCCCGTTTTAACGCGGTCTTTATCGCCCCGTCGGCGTCGGAATGCTCGAAACAGCGAAACATTCCCGATATGCAATCGACGAGGGCGGTTTTTTCGGGCTTGTTTTCGGTGTAGGCTACCGCCACGAAACGCATGACGGCGTACACTCCGCAGAGCTCGGCGTATTTCTCGAAAGGATTTTCGTTCGCGGAATAGGGAAACCGCTCGAAAATTATGTGGTTTATCAGAACGTTTTCAAAATATATTTCGCTTAAGGGATAGCGCAGACGGAATTTTTCGTTGGCGATTTTGTACCGAGCGCGCACTTTTTCGTCGTCGTAAACGCCGTTTACTATGCCGAGGTCTTCCTCTGCGATTATTGAATATTCCGAAAAGGAGCGACTGTACGATTCGAGAAGAAAAACGAGTTCTGTTACGGTGCGAAAAACTTCTTCCGGGGAGGATTTAGCCGGTTCACGTCGGTCGTCGGACAAAAATTGTCCGAGGTTGATAAGCCTTTCGGATAACGATACGGCTCTGTTTTGTAAAATTTCCACCGATTTTTTTTGTAACGGAAGTTCACGGTCGTTGGCGTCTCCGTACGAAACGAGTTTTACTCCGTCCGTTTCTTCAAAAAGCATTTCCACGACTTTTTCACAGCTTAAAGCGCAAGCCCCTTCGCCGTATTCCGGATAAAGCAGATTTCTCGGATACGTTCGACATATGGAAGGCAAAACCTCTTCACCGCATTCGCATTGGAGTGAGCATAAGCCGTTTTCGTCCTGCAAAGGGCACGCTCCGAGATAATTGGGCTTTAACTTTGCGTATCTTTCTTCGTCTGCGTCGCGGAGAATAAAAAAGGCGCAGTCGAGCTTGCGACGAAGTTTTTCCGAGCAGTCGAGCCCAAGAAGCCGGCAGTATTCCGAAAAGGAAACGGTAATACCCCAGCCCGAACAGCAGCAATGCCTGCACTCTCCGCACTTGCATCGGAATTTCGGATAATAATCGGGAACGAGCATAAAGACCTCCGTGCGCACGGAAAAAAACGTCCGTCGTCTAATAATTTTAGCACCGCGGTTTTTCGCGCGCAAGAAATCTCGAAAAAAAATAGGTAAAATTTTTGCGGAAGGAAGCTTAATTTCCGAAATCCGCATGGGAAAGCGTCAGACCAGAGGTACGGTGCG
>JBJFAO010000216.1:0-7592 GCA_051887955.1 Christensenellales bacterium | reverse complement strand
TCCCTTCCTGTTAAGATCCTTTTTATGGAGTGTCCCAAATGGGGTTCACTTCAAATTGGGCTATCCTTTACTTTTTACATTGCTAAAACACACGACTTTTTTTTGCAAAGTATAATGTGCTATACTTTGAAATATTTTCTGCAAAATAAAACTGCCCGATAAATTGATATTTATTAGTCTATTGTTTTCTAAAAAAGACTTCAATTCTCACTTGAATTTGCGCATGTTTTTTCAAAAGTATGACCAAGCATTGTGGTTTTTGATATCACATTTTTCAATTTTATATATTTTTCTACTTCTTTTATTGCACATTTGGGAAGCCACGGGTTAAAGTGGTTAAATACCATAGTAACCTCTTTTTTTGATAACTCAGCTTGATACTTAACGATAAAGTCTCTTATCGGAGCGGACATTCTAAACACCCAAATAGGGGTTACGATAATCACTTTGTTGAATTTCGATAAATCTAAATCAACCTCATTAATGCTCATTTGCCACTTGTGCATTGCAAATCTGCCACACCACCAAAAGCCTAAATTCCCGCTCGTTCTTTCTTTTGTTGTTAACCCTAATATGCAAGCCGCTTGCTCGTTTGCCTTTTCGTAAGCAATTTTTTCTGTATATCCTATTCTTGAAAAATAAACGACGATTGTATCGCTGTCGCTATCGATATTTTTATAATCGCTTTCATCAAATTTGAAATATTCCTGATTATAGGAAACTAAGGCAATAAACCCACAAACAAACTGCAATATGCCGAAGATGAAGTACAACAAATCAATGATGAAAAATGGGAAAATAACGAATTGAATTATAATCCATAACATTAGCGTTATGCCGAAAATTGTCCCTAAAACATATCCGATTTTCTTGTTCATCAAAATCAGCACGGCGGATATAACGTTTGTTACACCATTGATGAGGATTAACATTATGCCGGAAAATACGTAATCTTGAAATAAGACGTTCGCAAAAGGCAAAACTTGAAAATACGGCAACATAGCCTGCATTTGCAAAATGCTTCCGTCGGGTTTAACCAGCATACATATTCCACCGACTAACGCTCCAAGTCCTATAAAAAATGTCCAAAACAACAATAAGACTTTGAAGACTTTTAGTCTCATAAATATTTTATTGCACTCCTCGTTTAATTCTTATTTATCGGTGAGTTGTTTAACTCAAGTTTTTATCTGCCTACCGACAGACGCTGACTCTGAACCCGTAGCTAACTTACAATTCCCTATTGGAAAAGCGGAAAATCCGTTCGTATTTACATCGTTCGTACGTTTATAATCCGAGTTCTACTCTCCTGCGTCTGCCGTGTTATCATCCGAAACCGCGGGAGACAGAGTAATCTCCGCTTCCGCCGTCGAGAGCATATTCGTGATATCCGTAAGCTCCTTATCTCCGTCGGGTACGATCAAGATGAATTCTTCGTCGTAATCAAATTTCAAATTAGCGTCGTATTCCGTAGTAAGAGCAACAAATTTCTTAATTGCTTCGATATCGTAAATACTTTCGTCAAACGGCTCGTCCATATACTTCAGCATATCCTTCATATTGAACCATACGTATTTATAAAAATCGCTGTCGAACTTAAATTCCAACGCTTTCTTCCCTACCTTGAGATTTTTCATAACGTATCCGAGAGCGTCGATTGCTTCCGGACCTACGGTATCCGGATAAAAATCGTTATTGACGGTCTTTGTTGCAATTTCAGACAGATCGAGAGGCATGCTGACTTTGCAAACGTATCTGCCCTCCTCCGTCGTAAACAAATACGCAATATTTTTATAGACGTATAGTCCTTCCTCGGCTTTTTTCGTGGCAGGATTCTTTAATTCGACAAAAACGTAATTATTGAGATTATCGGGTTGGAAAACTTTTGCCTTTATGTCCGCTACGTACTGTTTATTACCGTCGGGAGTATCGATATTCGTGTCGAAATTGAGTTTGAAAGCGTTGTCGCGGTAGTAAATAAAGCTCTGACGATTTTGCGCGTTAGCGTCGAGGACGAACGGAACGGATACGTTTTCTTTGCCGACGTTAAGCTCTTTTACGTCTACGGTGAGATTTAATTTATCGTCTCCCAAAATCGTGCCGGACTGATTTTTTATTTCGTCCATATGAAGATCCAAACATAAAGCGGAGAGCTTCATATTATATGTGGTAAAATCGATTTTTAACGATGATTTCGGAAAATCGCCGTTTTTTATTTCGTCCACGCCTACGCCGACCAGACTGGAAATAACAATTCCGTATTTTTGTAAATCCGATCCGGATATATCGCCGGAAAGAAGATTTTGCAAAGAACGAGCAAGGTCTATTTCGAGAGAATATTTATATTCTTCGTACAAGCCGTTCATTCTGCTCTTGCCGACGGTATCCTTGGAGGTGACTATTACCGTGCTTAAAAACATTGCGACCTTATCGAGGCTTGCGTCAATATCGTTCAACGGGAAAAATCCCGCCCAGTCGCTCGCTTTAAGGTCAAGAGAAAATTTTGTCGTACCTATTTGGAGATAGACCTTTTCTTCATACAGATATGCTCCCAATACGACGTCGCCCGACGCGTCGTTGTCGTCTTTGCACAACTCGAACGACAACATAGCCGTTTTGGGAGTTATGTTGTTATAATTAAAACGCAAATCCCCCCAGAATACGTTGTCGTTTACGCTTAATTTGAAAAGTCCGTTCGTGGATACGCGGGGAGACGTCTTTAATCTCGACTTTGTGAATTCTCCGGCAATAGAAGTAAAACCGCCTAAAAACTTCGTGTAGACGTCCGTCATGTTCGGAGACTGAATATCCTTCCAGCCATCCTTCTGTGTGTCGTCGGTTTTATTCCCTCCCGGAGTATTCGTAGCGGGAGAACAGGCAAGCAAAGACAACGCGAGCAAAGCAACCAACGCTAACAAAAAAAACAGTTTCTTCTTCATAATATCCTCCTTTTCGAGGTTATATTATACCGCCGAAGAAATTATTTCCTTCAGCCTCGATATAATATTGTCCAAGGATACGTTTTCTTGCAAGGCTTTATCCCTGGATTGAAGTTCTACTCTGTTTTCCGCAATGGTTCTCGGACTGATTACCACTCTCAAAGGTATACCCATAAGGTCGCAATCGGAAAACTTGACACCTGCGGAGCTTTCTCTTTCGTCAAATAATACTTCTATTCCCGCTTTCTGCATATCGGAATATAATTTTTCCGCTTTTTCGCTTACTTCGGGATTGTCAATGCGCAATGCGCAGAGATATACGTGCCACGGAGCTATCGACATAGGCCATATAAGCCCCTTGTCGTCGTGACTTTCTTCCGCCACCGACGCCAATGCTCTGCCTATACCTATGCCGTAGCAGCCCATAATGGGGTTGAAGGCTTTACCGTTATTATCCAGTACGGTCATTCCCATCGCCTTCGTATATTTGGTACCGAGCTGGAAAATATTGCCGACTTCGATACCGTTTTCTACGGTAAGCGGTTTGCCGCATACGGGACATTTTTCTCCCGAGCGCACCTTTGCTATATCGTAGTATTCTTTTACGTCGACGTCTCTGTCGAAATCTATACCTGTAATGTGATATTCGGCTTTGTTGGCTCCGCCGGTCATATTGTTGGCGGACTTTAAGGAAGCGTCGAATACAACCGTCGCTCCGCATACGTCGAGTCCGACGGGACCGATATTACCCGCATGCAATCCGGGGACGTCTTTAATGTTGGCAGGCACAATTTCACAACCCAAAACCTTCTTAAGTTTGCTTTCGTTAATTTCGAGATCACCTCTCACAAAGCAAACGACGACGTCTTCCGAGCCTTTTTTGAAATAGCATACGGCTTTTACCGTCTTTTCTTTCCCTATACCGAGATATTCGCAAACGGACTCTATATCCGCTCTGTCGGCGGTAAATACTTCTTTCAGCTCTGCGCTTATCTCTTCTCTTGCTGTTTCTCTCGAGGAAACGGCAACCTCCATATTCGCTTTATAGCCGCATTCGGGGCAAATTACTATCGTATCCTCTCCGATAGGTGTGAGTAACATGTACTCGTGAGCTATGTTTCCTCCCATCATGCCGCTGTCCGACTTGACGGCGACTACGCGTTTCATACCTATGCGACGGAAAATTCTGTTATAGGCGTCGTATACTCTGTAATAATACTTTTCCAGATCCTCGCCGTCTACGTGGAAAGAATAAGCGTCCTTCATAGTAAACTCTCTTACCCTTATAAGTCCGCCTCTGCACCTTGCCTCGTCGCGGAACTTGGTCTGAATCTGATAAATCATAAAGGGAAGCTGCTGATAGCTGTTGACCGCGTCGCGCGCGAAATGGACGGAAGCCTCTTCGTGCGTCATACCCAGAACCATGTCGCGTCCGCACCTATCCTTAAAACGCACCATCTCGTCCCCGATTGAATAATATCTGCCCGATTCTGCCCAAAGCTCCTTGGGCATAACCACCGGGAACTGAACCTCCTGTCCGTCTACGGCGTCCATTTCTTCGCGGATAATGCGCTCGATTTTTTGCGTAATGCGTTTTGCAGGCATCGCAAGCGACCAAATCCCGTTGTTGACGAGCTTTATATACCCTGCCCTGAGCAGCAAAATATGACTCGCTATAGTAGCGTCGCCCGGTACCGTTTTAGTACGTTCGCCCACTAATTTGGAAAGACGCATACAGCCTCCTTATTTCGTCACCTTAACGGTGATCTTCCATTCGCCGAGATAGAACTGATCCTGCTGTTCGAGTATATAAACCTTAACGGAGTACGAGCCGGCCTGAGTGTACTTGCCGTCGTCGTCGAGCTTGAGAGCGTCGACGTCGTCTTTATCGTAAACCAAATTGTTGGAGACGGTCTTATCCGTTCCGTCGCTCATATGAGCCGTAATCGTGGGAGTACCGTGCTTGTCGCCGCTATTCACGATGGTTTCTTTTATTTCGTAAGAACTGACTTTCAGAGTTCCGTCGTCCTTTTCGCAAGCGGTAAGCACGCAGGCAAAGCAAGCGACGACAAGCAGAACTGCAACAATCGAAACAACTTTTTTCATATATTCTCCTAATCTTTAAGTAAAATTATTATTTTTAGTATTTCAGTATTATTATATTCCTATAAAGCGCGCGTGTCAATACCTCTTTAATCCGATTTATAGCGACTTTGTACCGACAAAAGCGTTTATAGCGGAATTCAAAAGCGATTTTTCATTACTGACAGCCTCTATCCCTCGGTTATCTGTTTTATACCCGTCACGCAATCGGCGGAGGTTACGCAAGGTTTACCCCTGCCGGCTCTGTTTCTGTCTATGAGCACGTCCTCCGAGCTTATATTGAACGCATGACCGTTTTTATCGATAAGCGAGACCGTACATTCTTCCGTAACCGCTCCGGCAAAAATCAGTTTTTTATCCGTAAGATCAATAACTTTAATTCCCTTACGAGCTCTCTTGGATGGCTCGATACAACTCGCTACGACTCTCTTGGCATAGCCGTTGCTTACCAGAATAATTTCTCCGATGATTTCTTCGTCTTCCTTTTCTACCTGTCCCGCCCACGTTACGCTCGCGCCGTCGTTGAGACTCATGCCTATTACGCCGCCCGCCTTTCTGCCCTGAACGGGATATTCATCTACCGGAGTGTTCAGGCACAATCCGTCGTCGGAAACGAATACGAGATTTGCGTTGTTTTTAACCCTCTCTACTGCTACGACATTGTCGTCCGGCTTCAACACGACGCCTTGATACACATCCTTGTTGACGGAATATTCCGACAAAGCCGTGCGCTTGACCATTCCGTTTTTAGTGACCGTCAATAGCTCGTCTCCGTCAATAGCTCCGCTTATTTTTACGCAGGCTACGGCGACTTCGTCTTTTGGCGCGTCGGCAAACATTTCCGACAATTTTTCGCCTTTCTCGCTCCAGCCGCATTCTCTTATTGTTTTAAGATTAAGGCGATAACAGTTGCCTAAGCTACCGAATACAACAATTTGCTCTCCTTTGTCGACGAATTGCAAAGACTTAGCGGTTTCTTTTGCGGATGAAGGATTGCTTCTGTCTGCCAAGCTGAACTGTCTGGTGGACAAAAACTTAACGTTGCCGTCGCAGTCTATTGCCACGTAACCTCTCTTGCCTTCTTCGGTATCTACCTGATAAGGCTTTTGCTCTATTTCTTCGAGGCTCCCTGCAATAACGCTGAGTCGTTTGGACGGATACTTGTTTCTTATTTCCGAAAGCTCTCTGCGTACGACCTTAAGCTGTTCGGTTTTGGAAGAAACGATTTTTTCAAGCTCGGCGATAAGCTGTTTCAATTCGCGCAATTCTTTTTCGATTTTCGTAACCTCCATTCGCGTGATATTGACGAGCTTAAGGTCGAGTATGGCGTCGGCTTGTTTTTCCGATAAACCGAAACGCTCTCTGAGCTTGTCTTTCGCTTCGCTTCTCGACGAGCTGGATTTAATAAGCTGAACAACCGTTTCTATGTCGGGCAAAATTATCACGAAGCCGTCCAAAATGTGCTCTCTCTTTTTTGCGTTGTTGAGATCGAACTGGCTTCGTTTCAGCACGACGTTTTGCTGATGCTTTATATAATAGTTGTAATAGCTTATCAAATCCATAAGCTGCGGCTTGCCGTCGGCGATAGCTACCATATTCGCCGTCATGGAAACCTGCATATTGGTTTTCTTTTCATACAGGCAGTCGAGAATTTTGAATGCGTCTTCTCCTTTTTTGAGACGAATAACCACTCTTATTCCGTTTCTGTCGGACTCGTCCACTATTTCCTGTATTCCCGCAAGTGCGGTATTGGACTTGTTTTTCGCGTCTCCCTTCTTCAACGCCTCTACCGCAGCGTCGCGCAGAGCGATTATTTTCATTTGCATATCGGACTTATTTACGCGATACGGGATTTCGGTAATAACTATAGACTGTTTTCCGTTGCCGGAGTTTTCTATTTCCGCTCTTGCCCTCACGTAAAATTTTCCTTTACCCGTAGCGTACATTTGTTCGAAGCTGTCGCACGGTATGACTATGCCCCCCGTCGGAAAATCCGGACCTTTAACGATTTTTAACAAATCGGCAAGCTTGATTTTGGGATTGTCGATTACGGCTATAGCGCCGTCGCATACCTCGGTAAAATTATGGGTGGGAATATCGGTGGCAAAGCCTATAGCCATTCCTTTACAGCCGTTGACCAAAAGATTGGGGAAGCGTCCCGGCAAAAGGTCGGGTTCCATAAGGCTGTCGTCAAAGTTTTTTACCCACTTTACGGTGTCCTTTTCCAAATCCCGCAATAATTCGCAAGCGAGATTTTCCAATTTTACTTCGGTATAACGCATAGCGGCGGCTCCGTCGCCGTCCACCGAACCGAAGTTGCCGTGTCCGCGAACCAACGTGTTGCGCATATTGAAATCCTGCGCCATAATTACCATTGCGTCGTATATGCTCGAATCTCCGTGAGGATGATATTTACCGAGGCAATCGCCGACTACGCGAGCGGATTTTTTATACGGTCCGTCGGGCTTCATATTCAGCTCGTGCATTGTATAAAGTATGCGACGTTGAACGGGCTTCAGTCCGTCCTCAACCCTCGGCAACGCCCTGTGA
>JBJFAO010000215.1:0-1650 GCA_051887955.1 Christensenellales bacterium | reverse complement strand
GCGGAGATAGCCCATAATATATTTAACCTTTTTAGAGAGTGCGAAAAGCGATACGACGCAATCGTTATAGAAAAGCTTTCTTCCGACGGGGAAGAGGGCGCGGTAATGAACCGTATTTATAAGAGTTGCGAGGGAAAAATATTGTGATCGGCGATATTTTTGGTAAAGTTCGTCGCTAACGCTTGTAAAAATTCTGTTTAATATGTTAAAATTATAAAAATAACCGTAGAACGGAGGTTCGAATGATTATTGCCATAGGTTGCGACCACGGAGGCTTCGCGTTAAAGGAAGCTTGTATAAAAGCCGTAAAGGAATACGGCGCGGAAATAAAGGATTTGGGAACGTACGGGACCGAATCCGTCGATTATCCCGATTATGCCCTTAAGGTAGCTCTTGCGATTAAAAGCGGAGAAGCCGATAAGGGTATTTTATTATGCGGAACCGGTATAGGAATATCCATAGCCGCCAACAAGGTCAAGGGGATAAGATGCGCCCACGTTACCGACGTTTTTTGCGCGCAGATGGCGGCGGAGCACAATAACGCCAACGTCATATCGATGGGAGGCAGAATCTCTACCCCCGAAGAGGCTTACGAAATGGTAAAGGCTTATCTTTCCGCAGAGTTTGCGGGAGGCAGGCATAAGACAAGAGTGGATAAAATAACCGCCATAGAGGACGGAAAATACTGATTTAAGATAATTTTCAACAAAGGAGTATATAAAAAATGCAGATTAACATTATTAACCACCCGTTAATTACCCATAAGGTTTCTATGATGAGAGACGTAAACACCACCTCCAAGGATTTTCGTCAGTTGCTCAAAGAAATTTCGTTGCTTATGGCGTACGAAGTTACCCGCGACCTTCCCTTAAAGGACGTCGAGATAGAAACTCCCATAACGAAATGCACCGGAAAGATGCTCGGCGGAAGAAGCATAGGCATAGTGCCTATACTCAGAGCAGGACTCGGTATGGTGGACGGCGTGCTCGAGCTCGTGCCCGCGGCAAAGATAGGCCATATCGGATGCTATCGCGATCCCGATACGAAGATGCCCGTAGAGTATTACTGCAAGCTCCCCGTAGACGTCGACCAGAGGACGGTTATCGTAGTCGATCCGATGCTCGCTACCGGCGGAAGCGCGTCGATGGCTATAGATTTTATTAAACAGAGAGGAGTCACCGATATAAAGTTTATGTGCCTTATAGCCGCTCCGGAAGGCGTAGCCGCGCTCAACAAGGCTCATCCCGACGTGCCGATTTATACCGCCGCGCTCGACGAAAAACTGAATGATCACGCATATATTATTCCCGGTCTGGGCGACGCAGGAGACAGACTGTTCGGAACCAAATAACAACAAACGGAGAAATAATGATTACAGAAACCGTAAACGCCGTTTTGTCGGCGGAAAAAGAAGCCGCAGCCATTACTTCGCAAGCAGACGAAGAAGCTAAGCGCGTCGTTTCCGACGCGGAGGTCTTTGCCGAAAAATTGAAAGTAAAAACGCTTGCCGACGTAAAGGAGGAGAGAAAAGCGGTGGTAGCCGAAGCGGAAAAGCAGGGCGCAGAAGAGTACGGAAAGATTCTTGCCGCGGGCGAAACCGTATTGGGAAAAATTGCGGATAAGGCTGACGTTAACGGTGCGGCGGAGTTT
>JBJFAO010000214.1:0-1650 GCA_051887955.1 Christensenellales bacterium | reverse complement strand
CATCGTTACGAGCAAAATAATAGGATCGAAAAAGCTGTCCGTCGAAATAAGAAGAATAATCAAAACGACTACGAAGCTGAAAATAAGATATAAGGGTATTTCTTTCATGGTTTCGCTCATAACCTTATCGGCAAGAGCGGTCATGCCCGAAATCTCGACGCTTCTTCCCAATCTGCCGTTAAGCTCGGCTCTTATCTGAGCGTGTACGTTAAACGCCTCTTTGGTGGACGGCGAATATGAAAAAAGCACCAACAAGACGTAATTATACCCCGTAATTGCGCCGTTTTCATCGATTATGGGGCGACGAAGATAAGCTTTTATCCCGTCGGCGTCTATTTTGTCGTCAAGACGGAATAATTCCGCAAATTTTTCTATACTCTCGATATCTCCGTACCAAACGAACTGCGTTATTCCTTCTATCTCGTTTTTCATACGCGATATGCTTTCAGAAAGCTCCGCGTCGTATTCCTTGCCTTCCACCACAACGAACGCGTCTCCCTCGACGTCGAAATTTTTTTTCAAAAACTCTATCCCGTTGCTCGTATCGGTGCCTTCAGGTAAATAGACGAGCATGTCGGAGTTGATTTTTCCGTCGATAACGATAAAAACCGTGCCTATAATCGCAAGCGCAACCAAAATTACGGCGGTTATTACTATCGCCAAACGGTATTTAACCACAAACTCCGACAGCCTTTTCATCTATTCTACCGTAACGCTTTTGGCGAGATTCCTCGGTTTGTCGATATCGCATCCTTTGGCTCTCGCAATGTAGTAGGACAACAACTGCGTCGGAATTACGCTTATAATAGGATACAGCACGCTTTCCGTCGTCGGTATGGCAATTATCTCGTCGCTTACGTCCGCTATGGCTTTATTGTCGGAAAACGGCGTTATTACCGTTATATACGCCCCTCTCGTCTTTACCTCGACAAGGCTGCTGCACATTTTTTCAATGAGATTTTCCTGCGTTATGACCGCCACCGCCAAAACGTCCTTTTCTATCAACGCGAGCGTACCGTGCTTCAATTCTCCCGCGGCATACGCTTCGCAATGGATATAGCTGATTTCCTTCAGCTTCAGGCTACCCTCCATAGCCACGCAGTAATCGAGTCCTCTGCCGAGATAAAAAACGCTTTTCCGCCTGAAATTTTTGCTCGCAAAATCCGATATTTGTTCTCTTACGGAAAGAGTTTTTTCCGCCAAATCGGGCAATTCGTCGAGCGCCTCCTGCAATTTTTTGTATTGCGCGTCGTCCATATTGCCTCTTACGCGAGCAAGGTCGAATATAAACATGGCGAAAATGAGGTCCTGACAGTTGTAAGCTTTCGTGCTCGCCACCGCGATTTCCGGTCCTGCGTGTATCAAAAGATTGTAATCGGCGTAATGCACCATGCTCGAAGTAACCACGTTGCAGATAGTAAGGGTTTTTCCGCCCCTTTCCCTGACCATACGCTGGCAGGTAAGAGTATCCGCCGTTTCGCCGCTTTGCGATATGGTGATCGTAAGGGTATAATCGTCCACCTTTACGTCTCCGTAACGGAATTCGCTCGCCATTTCCGAGTATACGTCGATATCCGGAATATATTTTCTTATCAGCCTTTCACCGTACATGCCGGCATGAAGAGCCGTCCCGCAAGCCACTATATTTAT
>JBJFAO010000213.1:0-1652 GCA_051887955.1 Christensenellales bacterium | reverse complement strand
TTTTATACAGCATAAGAAAGTCGTATGCCTGCATAAGCATATAGTTGAATTCCAAAAAGGTGAGACCTTTTTCCAATCTCTGTTTGTAGCACTCGGCGGTAAGCATTCTGTTTACCGAAAAGTTAGCTCCTATATCGCGTAAAAAATCGACGTAGTTGAGATTGAGAAGCCAGTCGGCGTTGTTGACCATAACGGCGGCGTTTTCCCCCTCGAAGGAAAGGAATTTAGACATCTGTTTTTTGAAGCTTTCGCAGTTGTGCGCGATGGTTTCCTTAGTCATCATGCTGCGCATATCCGTTCTGCCGGACGGATCGCCTATCATAGCCGTGCCTCCGCCGATAAGCACTATGGGCTTGTGCCCGGCTTTCTGCATATGGCTCATCGCCATAAGCGCGAGAAAATGTCCTACGTGCAGGCTGTCTGCCGTGGGATCGAAGCCTATATAAAAGGGAACCGATTCCTTAGAAAGGATATCGTAAAGCTCCTCTTCGTAAACTGTCTGTTTTATGAACCCTCTTTCTCTGAGAGTATCGATAACGTTGGTCATTGTATCCTCCGAACGAGATTATTACATATCATTATAAACTTTCTATGAAGATTTTGGCAACAAAAAATACTGTCGAACGAGGATTTTTCGATAAAAAAATGCGTTGCGCTGTCGTCTACGCGTTTCCGGCGCGGGAAGGTAAAGCAAAACTATTGTGTTTATCGGAAGGATATGGTAAAATTGTCGCTATGGAAAAGAATAATAAAAAACCCCGCTATAAGAAGAAAGGCGCGCTGTATAAATTTTTGCATTTCTGGATTAAAGTATTTATGCCGAAAAACGAATTTATATGGAGAACGAAAAAACCCGACGGCGACGATACCGTGGTTTTTATATGCAACCATACGAAAATTTACGCTCCGCTTGTCTTTTTAGCGATGGATATTCCGTTAAAAACCTGGGTAAACTGTTACTTTTTTACCAAAGAGGATTGTTGGAATCATCTGAAAAACAAAGTCCTTAACGGCAAGAGAAGATTTTTGAAGCCTCTCGGATTTTTGCTCACCCCCCTTATAGTGCGCATATTCAACTGCTTCGACTTTATTCCCGTATATCACTTTTCCAGAGAGCTTTACGACGTGACTTTCGCCGAAAGCGTCAAAGCCGCGGAGGAGGGGATACCGCAGGTGATATTCCCCGAACGGACGGAAAACAAGGTCAACGAATACGTCTACGAGCTCAATTCCGGTTTTGTCGTGGCGGCGCAGCAACTTTACGAAAAGACGGGAAAAATTATGAAATTTTATCCCGTGTATTGCGCGCAGAGCATAAGAAAAGCGGTGGTGGGAGAGCCCGTTTGCTACGATCCTTCGCGACCGTTGAAATCGCAGCGGAAAGATATAGGGATTTATCTGCAGGATACGATAGCGGAATTGGGAGACAGCCTGCCCGAGCATAAAAAGGTAATTTACGGCTGACGAACGATCTTAATATAGACTATTTACGGAAGAGCCTTAGAAAGGCTCTTTTTTATACGTTGTTTTTTGGACTTGAAAGGAAAAATTATTTATGGTAATATTATTCTATTAAAGAAAAAGAGGTTTTCATTATGGATAAAGAAAACGAAAAAAACAATTTTGTCGCGCCGGAGGAAGGGGAAGTAAGG
>JBJFAO010000212.1:0-1652 GCA_051887955.1 Christensenellales bacterium | reverse complement strand
GTCGTCGGCGAGATAAACGTAGTCCGCCCAGTCTCTGTCGTTGCGACAGATAACGCCGAACCTTTTTTCCACCGCGGTTTTTTGCTCTTCCGACAGATAGGAAAAGGACAGGGGAAGACCGTTTTTTCGGCAAAAGTCAGCCACGTTGTCCAGAGCGCGTTCGTCTCCTCCGACGGGATAATTGAATTCGGCGCGTCCGTCTTTTAGTCCGTACAGATAAAGCGTGTCGTTGTCGACGCAGACGAGACGTCCGTCCTCGGCGTCCCAGCTGAGGATAAGACCGGGAGTATTCTCACAGATTCTCGATTTGTTTTCGCCTATTATTTTTTGCAGTGTCTCTTTATCCGAAAGGGACAGCGGTTTGAATGACAACATAAATTTTTTCCGTTAGTTTTCGATAAGCTTCGATGAGTGGCGGGTTTTCAGTACCCGGCAAAAATCCGTTCCGTAGTACGTCAAAGCTTTAATCGCGTTTTCGTCGATTATTTCGCCGCAGGCCACTATGGGAACGGCGGGGGGGCATGAGACGTTTAAGTCGGCGTATATTTTTCCGAGGCATCGTTCGGTCGGCAAAACTTCCGTTTCGGCAAAAACCGCCTCGCGGACGGAGAGCGCGCGTCGTTTGACCGTCTGCGGCGGAGCGATATCGGGCAAAGCGTCCCGTTTCCGGAGATTTTTAAGTTCGGATTTCAATCGGAGCAGGCAATCCGACGGAAGTTGAGGAGTCAACATAAGCACTATAAAATCGGGATCGGAAAATTCGCAAAAAATATTCTTTGTTTTGAGATATTCGTCGACTTCTTTGCCCGTGTATCCGTACGGGCGGGTATACAGCGTAATTTTCAGCGGTTCGTTTCCTACCGAACGGAAGCCGATTTTTTCAAGCTCGGTTTTCGTTTCGGCGATTTTATCGGAGAGAGCTCCGACCTCTTCGGTAAATTCCGAATTGAGATAAGGATTAACCTTGTCGAGAGATTGCAGAATAAGATACGACGGACTCGTCGAGGCAAAAAGAGCCATAGCTCTTTCGGCGTTGTCGAGGACAGACGTCGGGCAGCTCGCCGATAGATGAAGATAAGCTCCGCCCGTCAGCACGGGCAGAGTTTTGTGCGCGGAATCGCAACACATATCTATTCCGCAATCCAACGGATGTATAGACGGACGTAAAAACTTGAGGTACGCCCCGTGAGCGTTGTCGACGATGGAAATAACGCCGTATTTTTTGCACGCGAGAGCAATTTTTTTAAGGTCGCACAGATTGCCGAGATAGTCGGGAGAAGTGACGTATACGGCGATAGGGGTTCTTCCTTCGCCGCGTAACGAAGCGAGCTTTTTTTCGACGGCTTCCGCGGATATTCCGCTTTCCACGTAAGAAACGGGCTTTTCTTCCTTTTTATCGGGATATAGCCATTCGACGTCGAAATCCAAAAAAGCGACCGCGCTTAAAAACGCTTTATGAGCGTTTCGCGCGGCAAGAATTAACGGTTTTTTATCGTTGCGTTGCGATTCTTCGTAATATACTCGCGCAAGAAAAAGCGTCGCGCGTATGCACAGAGAGGAGCCCTCGCAGGAATATAAGGTTTTGCCGCTTCCGAAAATCTCCGTTGCGTTTCGTTCGCTTTCGAGAATAATTCCTTTGGCGGAATATAGAA
>JBJFAO010000211.1:0-1661 GCA_051887955.1 Christensenellales bacterium | reverse complement strand
ATTTGCCTATCTTAGTCCCGGCTTTGTATTTGCGCGCGATTTTACCGTCGAAAACGTCGGTAAGAGAGGCAAAAATCATTATGCCGAGGGCGAGGAATACCCACCAGCCGGCATAAGAATCGTTGACGTCGGCGCGACTTCCCAATATAAGCAAAGTCATATATACCGGCACGCACAAGATACGCAAAAACACCAGTATATTGGGAATAGTCCATAACGTATAACGATTGATTTCGAGATTGTTGAGCATACCGCCTTTTTTCTTATTCATAATTCCGTTACTCCTTTTTTATTGCGTCTTTTTTTTATTTGATTTTTTCTTTTTAATAATTATCGGTACGGCTATAGCCAAAGCGACCACGGGCAATGCGGTAAGGGACCATAGCCAGGTCAGATCATTTTCTCTGACGACGAAAATATCCAATACGCCCGTCGGATAGGCTATATATATTTCCGCCCTGTCCCGTCCGTAAATTACTTCGCAATCGGCGTAAACGGTTTCTTCCCCCGCCGCCGTCTGCACGCATTTAAGCTTTTTACCGCCCTCGTCTTTCCACGGTACGGAAAGACATACCGTTCCGTCGCACTTTTCCGTAATCGTCTCCGATTTTACGGTGAGCTCGGTAGTCACGCTTATCACGTAAAGGGCGTTCTTTATATGCCCGAATTTAACGGCCGCCGCTTTGTCCACCTTTTTCAAGTCGTATTCGGCTACCGTAACGGTAAAAACGGCGTTATCTCCGTATTTGGTCGGCAACGCGGAGCTACTCGTTAAAGTTATTTCCCCTCCGAGATATTCCGTGTTGAAATTTTTTACCGTTACGTCCTTCAACCCCTCTTTTTTCCCTTCCTGAATATTGTATATTTCTTTAAGAATCCCGTAACAGACGTCCTGCAATTTTTTTATTTCCGAATCGCTTACCGAAGGATCCTGTATGGCAAAGTAATATTCGTTGTACGCCTTTTCGAGCCGCAAAATAAGGTCCGAAGAATAGACGTCGTCGCTTTTTAATTCGTTGAGCTTGTTGTTAACCGCGCTTTCAAACCCCTCGTCGTAGCTTGCTCCGCTATAACTGAAAAGTTCTTTTCTCGTAGCGTTGCCTGCGTTGTCGATTATATCGACGTAATAAACGGCTTTTTCAAGGGTAACCGCCAATTTGTAATTGGTTTCCGTAGCGCCCACGTTTTTTACTTCTTCGATTGCGCTCGAAACGTTATTTTTAGCTTTGTAAACGCAGAAATTTTTTATTCCCGAATCCGCAGAAGCGGAATCTGCGCTCGAATTACCCTTTATCGTCACGTTAAACACGTATTTTCCGCTATCGAAATATGCGTACTCGCAAAAAGCCGTGGGACTGCTGTCGTCTATTTTCCGATAGTAATAAAGGTTGGTGCGATTGACGCCGTCTTTACCGTACGCCGAGCCGTAAACGGGGATTTCTTCCGCGCTTTCGCTCTCTTTATAATAAACGGTAAATATAAAAGCGCAGTTGGCTTTTGTGCTCACGGTAAAATAGTATTTCATCGTGTTTTCTTTGGGTTTAAGGTCATCGCCGTTTACCGTGACGCCTTCTTCCAGAAAAGACTGACCGGGCTTTAACGTTACGTTGTTTTCATCGTCTACCGTCACGGTATCCGCAAGAGACGCAAGCTTTACCGAG
>JBJFAO010000210.1:0-1663 GCA_051887955.1 Christensenellales bacterium | reverse complement strand
TCCCACTCTTGGATTTTCAATACCGTAAAAACTCTTCATAAATGCGCTACCCATTTGAGCGAACTGAACGAGATTTATAGCTTTAGGTTCGGTATTTGCGCCGCAATCTATCAATAACACGTTTTTATCGGTAACGGTTGGCAAAACGGGACTTAAAGCAGGTCTGTTTATTCCTCTTATTCTCTTTAACAATAAAACGGCTCCGGTAAGAACTGCACCGGTACTTCCAGCGGAAACAAACGCCTTCGCGTCGGGATCGGAATTAAGATACTCCAATGATTTTACTATAGAGGATTCCGTCTTAGTTCTTACGGCTTCTACCGGACTTTCGTCGTTGGTAATAACGTCCGAAGCGTCGAGAACGGTTATTCTGTCTCGATCCATGCCTTTCTCGTTAACGTAAGCGTCTATTATATCTTTTTTTCCGCAAAGAACAAGCTCAAAATCTTTTTCCTTGTTCATAGCGTCTTTTGCTCCGTTCAATATTTCGTACGGCGCATTGTCTCCTCCGAATACGTCAAGTACTATTTTCATATCTCCTCCGTTTTTTTATACAAGAAATAGAGGAATAAAAATTCCTCTACTTCAAAAGTCAAATTGTATAATTTCGATTTTACTTATCCTCTTTCGTCGCTACTACGGGTTTTCCGTTGTAGTAACCGCATTTGGGGCAAACCTCGTGGCTCTTTTTAAGCTCGTGACACTGAGGACATTCCGCAAGGTTGAGCGGAGCGAGCTTCCAGTTAGCAAAACGAGTGTTACCTCTTTGTTTGGATATTTTAGACTTTGGTACTGCCATTGTGCACCTCCTGTATATTCATAAACTATGCTTGATAATTATATAGATTTATGAGACTTTTGTCAACAATATTTATACTATATTTTGTTATTTCGCGGTCAAACGAACGGCGTCTCTTGCAATAACAAGCTCTTCGTTGGTGGGAATAACTACTACCTTGACTTTACTTTCGGGTTTCGATAAAACGTTAAACTTTCCCTTCTGTGCGGATTTATTCTTTTCAAAATCGAAATCCACTCCGAAGCATTCGAGACCTTTCATTATTTGGGCGCGTCCGTAATCGCTGTTTTCGCCTATACCTCCCGTAAAAACGATGCAATCGAGTCCGCCCAACGCCGCGTAGTAGCTTCCTATATATTTGCGTACGCGATAAGCGAACATATCGACTGCGAGACGCGCTTTTTCAACTCCGTTTTCAGCCATTTCTTCAACGTCGCGAAAATCGCTTTTTCCGCAAATACCCTTAAAACCGCTTTCTTTATTAAGTATATGCAAGGCTTCGGAGCTGTCCATATCCTCGCATTTCCCCAAATACTCTACGACCGCAGGATCCAAATCGCCGCTTCTCGTTCCCATGACCATACCTTCGAGGGGCGTAAGTCCCATAGAGGTATCTATACATTTACCGTATTTAATGGCGCACAAAGAGCTACCGTTACCCAGATGGCAGGTAATAACTCTGCTTTTCTCCGTTCCGAGGAACTTTGCCACCTCTCCGGCAACGAACTTATGGCTCGTACCGTGAAAACCGTATTTCCTTATTTGATACTTTTCGTAATATTGATAAGGTATGGCGTACATATAAGCATAGTCCGGCATGGTTTGATGGAAGCCGGTATCGAAAACCGCAACCATAGGAGTATT
>JBJFAO010000209.1:0-1666 GCA_051887955.1 Christensenellales bacterium | reverse complement strand
AGTTGATAACGGGCAGAACTCATCAGATAAGGGCGCACCTGTCTCATATAGGACATCCCGTTATCGGCGATCCTAAATATTGTCCTGAAAAAATCAACAGAAGATACGGCAAAAAGTATCAATTGCTCAGAGCTTATAAAATTATTTTCCACATAAAAGAAGGTGCGTTGAAATCAATGGACGGACTCGTAGTGGAATACGATTCTTACGATTATCTCGAAAACCTAAAACTCATAACCGAAAAATAATTTATCAAAAATCGTAAATTTTTATCGAATAATATCATATATTGTAAGAGTATCTGTCGGAGTATAATGATATTAGAAGGTTTTTTTACGCTTTTAAGCAATATTTTACTGTTTTCGTCAAGAATAGACTCGGGAAATTCCTTCCCTCATCCTCTAAGCGAGGAAAAAGAAAAAGAGTATCTAAATAAATTCAAGAAAGAGGGAGATCCGGAAGCGCGAAATATTCTTATCAAACACAATCTGAGACTCGTAGTTTTTATTGCCAAAAAATACGTAAATTATCCCGACAACGACGAACTCATAAGCATTGGTACGATGGGACTTATTAAAGCGATAAATTCTTTTGATCCCGATAAGGGCTCGCAGCTTGCCACGTACGCGTCTCGTTGTATAGAAAACGAAATCCTGATGACCATGAGAGCTTATAAAAAGCGTTCCGCCGACGTGTCGATATACGATAGCGTAGGGAGCGACAAGGACGGGAACGAGATGTCCATATTGGATTTGTTGCAAACCGACGAAGAATCGGTTTATGAAAAAATCGATTCGGAATTTTTGAAAAAGACGATTAAAAAATTGATCTCAAAATATCTGACGGAAAGGGAAAGAGCGATAGTGAATATGCGTTTCGGTCTCGACGGGAACTCGCCTATGACGCAGCAAAAGGTGGCAGATAAATTGGGAATATCTCGTTCATATATATCCAGAATAGAAAAAAAATCTCTTACAAAGCTGCGAGAGGGGATAAAAACGGAGAAAATTCAGCTCTGATATAGAAAAAAAGACGGCAACGCCGTCTTTTTTGTAAAGCGAGACGGTCTATAAGCCGAGTTCTGTCTTGAACGGACATCTGTCTAGACCGTTCGTTACCGAACGGTTCAAGCGATATACAAAAACGCGTCGGGCAAACGATTGTTTTTAATCTTGCATCAGGTGGGGTTTACACAGCCAATTTCGTCGCCGAACTGCTGGTGCGCTCTTACCGCACCTTTCCACCCTTACAGTAAAAATTTACTGCGGTTTATTTCTGTTGCACTATCCTTAAAGTCGCCTTCAGCGGGCGTTACCCGTCACCGTGCCCTATGATGCTCGGACTTTCCTCATCTTGCGATGCGTCCGTCCGGCCGTCTCGTGCAAATATAATAGCATACAGTTCTTTTTTTTTCAAGTATAATTTATTTCCGCGTGTAAATAATTCCGATAAAACTATGTTTTGGGGAGTATTATGCCGTATATTATTTTTTTGTTGGCGTTGGCATTTGCCGTGAGTCTGTTGTTTGCAAGGAAGGAGCGCGTTCGGGTGCCGTATAACCGTATGCAAAAAGCGGAATGGGAAGGGATATCCAAGCTTATTTGTGATTTTTGCATAAGGAGCAACACGTCGGATTCGGGCAAAGGAATAAATCCTCCTTCTCTTA
>JBJFAO010000208.1:0-1668 GCA_051887955.1 Christensenellales bacterium | reverse complement strand
GACAAGCTTTCCAAAGTAGGCACGCAGATGATTCGCATAGTTTATTCCAACTGCCGCACTACTTTTCAGATTACACTCTTGGAAAAAGAGAAAAAGCAATATACTCTGAAGATTTACGGCGGTAAGCCTATAGCCGTTAACGACGTGGCGATAGAGGAAGATATAGAAATTGTCGGAGAGTATTTCGAGGCTAAATACGACGAGGGCACCGTCGTAACGATAGAATGGATACCGGTGGACGGATATAGCTTTAACGAATGGACGGACGGCAACAACGCTCAATTCAAAGATACTCAGTCGATAACGAAAGCCACGATGAATATGAACCATACGTATTACGCTTCGGGCTCGCCTGCGGTAATGACGGTGAATTTCGAAACGAACTGCTCCGTTTCCGTCGGGTCGAAAAAAACCGATATACTTTACGAGAGCGATATAATCGAGCTTTTTAAGGAAGGATACGTATTCGACGGATGGACGACGGAAAGGCTTATCGGCGAAGAGGCAATAGACAGCGACGCCGTTAAAATCGTCTTTCCGTATACCGTCACCGTCAATAACTGCACGTTGTACGGGACGTGGCGCAGGCTCGGTCTCGAATACGTGACGTATACGAACGAAGTTACGGGAAATACGGGATATAAGGTTACCGGATACGGAAAAAACGACAAAGAATTGGCTATACCCGCTTCTTACGGCGGATTTAACGTTATCGCTATCGACGGAGACGCGTTGCGGAACGCAACGAAACTCGAGAAGCTTGTTTTGCCGGCTACGCTCGAAGAGATAGGCGACGGTTTCGTGCGGAATTGCGCTTTGCTCGAAGAAATAGAATTGGCGATAGGTTCGAGGTATTTTTCGGTAAGCGACGGAGCTTTGTATAATTACAATATGGACGAAATAATCGCGTATCCGGCAGGTAAGATTACGTCGGGATACCGATTGGACGGGGTAAAAGTCGTTCACGATTACGCTTTTTATAATGCTTTGACGGGAGGAATAACTCTTTCGTCGTCTTTAAGAACGATAGGAAATTATGCTTTTTACAGCAATCACATAGATTACGTCGATATGCTTGCCGTCAATCCTACCGAAACCGGTTTTAGAGTGGGGATCGATTTATTCAACGAGAATATTTCCGGTATAGTAGTGTCCGGAGCGTTTTTGTCGACTTTCAAAAACTTTTCTTCCATAGCTCGTTTTGAATCTGCGTTTACTACCGATTTGAGCACTGTTCCCGACATAGGAGTCAACGATGCGGGAACGATACTCTATAAAGTAATAATAAATGAAAACTCCGATTCCGATTTCGGGGGCACTTCGGTGGAAATTATCGGCGTCAAAAGGACTATGACGAATTTAATCATACCCATAACGTTGGGAAACTATGACGTAAGCTCTATAGGCGTTAAAGCGTTTAACGGATGTATGTACCTGACGGGAATAACGATTCCCAGCGAAAGCAAGCTGGAAAGAATACTCGAAGGCGCGTTCGACGAAACGCCGTATCTGAACAACCTGACGTCAAAAACAATTATGGCTAACGGCGTGTTGTACAAATATCTCGGCAACGAATCGGTATTCGTTTTGCCGTCGGCTGTCTCGCGCATAGCGGAAAGCGCGTTTTATAATAATAAAAATTTAATCAGGCTGGACCTGTCGCAGAAC
>JBJFAO010000207.1:0-7782 GCA_051887955.1 Christensenellales bacterium | reverse complement strand
GAAGTCGGAGCCTCCGAAAGGGTGCACGACAAACTTTTCTATCTCAAGAAAGGAAAGTGTCAGGCAGTGCAGATGGCGGTTGAGCTGGACGGGAAGACGTACGATTTTAAGTATTTCGATAAAGTGCGAACGGAGAATTCCGCTTTTATAGATCAGATGTACGTAAATTATCTGTTCAATCTGGATTTGGATCCTGCCGAAGGATACAGCGTGTCCAAGACGTATCCGGAAATTGCCAGGCTTCTTAACGACGAGCTCAACGCTTTCCGTAAGGAGATGAAAACGAACAGAAGAGGGATAAAGAAATAGAAATAGTATAATCGTATTCGTAAAAAACGGCGCTAACTCTTATAAGAATGCGCGCCGTTTTTAATTTCGGATATTTTTGGTTACGCTATTGTAAGCGAACCGGAAGTAGTGGATACTTTTATTGCCGTTTTACCTTGTCCGAACACGTGATTATCGTTTTCCGATACGTGTTGAGGAGCGGTAAAAGAACCGCTTACGGAGGAGAACGATACCGTGGCTCCTTCGTCGGACAGCAGACTGATTTTTACGCTTCCGCTTACCGTCTTGATTTCGTAGCTTTCACCGGAGAGAACTCCGAGCTCGATTTTGCCGCTCGTGGAGCTCGTGGCAAGAGAATCGACGGCTGCGGACGCAATTTTTATGGAGCCCGATATGCTCTTTACGTCCGCTTCGGGAGAGGAGAGAGAGGATATCGATATCTCTCCGCTGGTAGTGTAAAAGTCCGCGTCTTCCGTCGCAGTAACGCTATCTGCGCTTATTTCTCCGCTGACGGAACCGAATTTTGCCGATACTGAGTCCACGTCCGAAGTTTTTATTGCTCCGCTCGTCGTCAGAATATTGACAGTTTCCGACGAGACGTTTCCTAAAGAGACGGAGCCGGATACGGATACGATTTTTATTTCGGGCGAAGTCAAATCCGCAGCGTTTACGTTTGCGCTTATAGAGGTTATTTCGAGCTTCGTTCCGCGAGGTATTTCCAACGAAATATGTTTTTTATCGTCGTCGACCTCCGAGGTATAACCCGATTTCCAGAAGCGCACTCTCAATACGCCGTTTTCTACCCGTGAACGCACCTGTTGTTCTTCGGGTAAATCCGTTCCGCTCTCCGTTATTCTGGTTATTCCTTCTTCGTTTTCGGTCACCGTGATTATTCCGCATATCCAATCCAGGTCTACCGATTTTATTTCTTCGGAGGAATAATCGCGGCTTCCCGCGATATAGCAGTCCGCGTTCGTATACACTTTGTACGTTATGGGACCGGAAGAAGAGCAACCTGCCGCCATGACGCCGAGGGCGGGTAAGAATATTCCGAGCAATATACGCAAAATACCTTTTTTCATAATAAATTACCTGCTTTTTAGATAAAAAGGTCGGGAAGATAATTCCTCCCGACAAAATTTTTAGTCGGCAAACAAAAGCTTATCTTTCATTGCCAGCATTACTATATCGGCTATCCAAAGAATCGCCCAGCCGGCAAACAGCCATACGAGACCGGCTACGAGAGTGACCATGTTTTTGTTTAGCACGCCCTTTACTATGCGATAAACCGCCCAAATAACGTCGAGACCGGGTAAAGCAAAAATTATTTTGACGATTTTGGGAAGATTGTCAAAAGCTTCGAGTAATTCTTTCATTTTAAGTTCCTCCAAAATTTATTTTATTGATTTTTTATAGATTATAGTACCGATTTATGGTAAACGCAACTTTTTTGTGCGTTTCGCGAAGCGAACGATTAACGAAGCGTACGAAACGACCGTCAAATAGAATAGTTGTCGCCGTCCTTGTCGATTATATCCGCTAAAGTAATGCCGTCGAGATATTCGTTGATGACGTCGTTAAGCCCTTTCCATACGGGGAGAGTCCTGCAGTCCTCGCGCATGGGACAATCCGTCGCGCCCTCTTTTAGGCACGCTACCTGCGACAACGTGCCTTCCGTCAGTCGCAGTATGTCCCCTATAGTGTATTCCTCCGGTCGTTTAGTAAGACGATACCCTCCGCCTTTGCCGCGTATTCCGCTCAGTAGGTTGGCGCGGGTGAGTATCACAAGAATGCTTTCGAGATATTTTTCCGATATTCCTTGCCTCTTGGCTATAGAATTGAGCGTAATATAACCGCCGTCTCCGTTTTCGGCGATATCCGCCATTACGCGCAACGCGTATCTTCCCCTTGTAGAAATCATATAAGCCTCCCTGTTATATTGTACATTCGCGACGCCGAAATTGCAAGCGAGAGCCGAAAAAACGACGCGTCAAAAAAAATTTTTGATAAAACCCTATAAACCTATTGACAAAGTATGTTTTTATGTGCATAATAAAAGAGGTCGGACGGAAAGAAGTTAATTGTCCGCTAAAATATAAGGAAAAGAATGAAGAACTATTTTAACGAATATATAAGAAATAATTTTCGCTTCGGACGAATGCGCCCTTGTTTCGAGTGAGGAAAAAACAAACGAAATTATCTGACAAGGAGCTTAATATGAAAGAATACAAATTTGAAACGAAGCAATTACACGTAGGGCAGGAATCGCCCGATCCGGCTACCGACGCGAGAGCGGTGCCGATATACGCTACGACCTCGTACGTTTTTCGAGATTGCGAGCACGCCGCGGCGAGGTTCGGTCTGTCGGACGCCGGCAATATATACGGGAGGCTGACCAACAGCACGCAGGACGTTTTCGAGAAGAGGATAGCCTCTTTGGAAAACGGAATCGCAGCTCTTGCGCTCGCTTCGGGCGCGGCGGCGATAACCTATACTTTACAGGCGTTGGCTCAGAACGGCGGACATATAGTGGCGCAAAAAACAATTTACGGAGGAAGCTATAATCTGCTTGCGCATACTCTGCCGAATTTCGGAATAGCTACGACCTTTGTCGATATTCACAATCTTTCAGAAACGGAAAAAGCCATAAAGGAAAATACGAGGGCGATATACGTTGAGACTCTCGGCAATCCCAATAGCGACGTCCCCGATCTCGACGCAATAGCCGCTTTGGCGCATAAATACGGTTTGCCTTTGATAGTGGACAACACCTTCGGCACGCCTTATCTTATAAGACCGATAGAACACGGCGCGGATATAGTCGTTCATTCCGCAACGAAATTTATCGGCGGACACGGTACGACTCTCGGCGGCGTCATAGTCGATTCCGGCAATTTCGACTGGGCGAAGTCGGGCAAATATCCCGCGATAAGCGAGCCCAATCCGAGTTATCACGGGGCGTCGTTTGTAAAAGTCGCGGGAAAAAGCGCGTTCGTTACCTACGTGAGAGCAATACTCCTGCGCGATATGGGCGCGACGATTTCGCCCTTTGCGGCGTTTTTACTCCTGCAAGGAACGGAAACGTTATCCTTGAGAGTGGAAAGGCACGTGCAGAATACCGAAAAGGTGGTGGAATATCTCAGCAAGCATCCCCTCGTCGAAAAGGTAAACCATCCGTCCTTGCCCGACCATCCCGATTACAAGCTGTACAAAAAGTATTTCAAAAACGGCGGCGCCTCTATTTTCACTTTTGAAATAAAGGGCGGAATAAAGGAAGCGCACGCGTTTATCGACAATCTGGATATTTTTTCGTTGCTTGCAAACGTCGCCGACGTCAAGAGTCTGGTTATTCATCCGGCTACTACCACGCACAGTCAGCTTACGGAAGAGGAGCTTTACGAACAGGGAATAAAACCGAATACCATAAGATTGTCGATAGGAACGGAACACATAGACGATATTATAGCCGATCTCGAAAAGGGCTTCGAGGCGGTAAAAGCAATAAAATAATCGGAGGTAAAAATGAGCAATATTTTCAAAACTGCCGACGAACTGATAGGCAGAACTCCTTTGTTGGAATTGACGCACGTAGAAGAAAAGCTCGGACTTAACGCAAAGGTCATAGCCAAGCTGGAATATTTCAATCCGGCGGGTTCGGTCAAGGACAGGATAGCGAAGGCGATGATAGACGAAGCGGAAGGGAGCGGAAAACTGAAAAAGAACTCCGTAATTATCGAGCCGACGTCGGGGAATACGGGAATAGGTCTTGCTTCGGTAGCGGCGGCGAGAGGATACAGGATAATAATAGTTATGCCGGAAACGATGTCGATAGAGCGCAGACAGCTTATGAAGGCGTACGGAGCGGAACTCGTGCTTTCGGAGGGTTCTAAAGGAATGAAGGGAGCTATCGCGAAAGCCAACGAGCTTGCGGAGAGCATTCCCGACAGCTTTATACCCGGACAATTCGTAAATCCCGCGAATCCTAAAGCGCATTTCGAGCATACCGGTCCGGAAATATACGAGGACGCGGACGGGAAAATAGATATTTTCGTTGCGGGCGTAGGAACGGGCGGAACCATAACGGGAGTCGGCAAATATCTGAAATCGAAAAATCCGTCGATAAAAGTCGTCGCGGTAGAGCCTGCGAGCTCCGCCGTTCTTTCCACGGGCGTAGCCGGTCCGCACATGATACAGGGAATAGGCGCGGGATTCGTTCCCGACGTGTTGGACACTACGGTATACGACGAAATAATCCCCGTATCCAACGACGACGCTTTCGATACCGCGAAGCTTATCGGCAAAAGCGAAGGGGTGTTGGTGGGCATATCCTCCGGCGCGGCGGCGTACGCGGCGATAGAGCTTGCGAAGCGACCGGAAAACGCGGGCAAAAATATAGTCGTTCTGCTACCCGATACCGGCGACAGGTATCTTTCCACCAAGCTTTTCAACGACTGATTTATTTGTAAACATATAGGAAACGACCTGCTTGTTCGCAGGTCGTTTTCATATAATATCGTTATTTATCGAAGGGACATTTTTTCAAAACCTTTACGTAGTCGACAAGAAAATCGGATTCGCAATATCCCTCGTAAGAGGGGGAGGCAAAAATCGACGCGTCGTTGTCGGACATCGCTCCGCCGAGGAAAAACGGACTCTTACCCGGGACGCCGTTTTCGCCGGGAATTTCTACCGACAAGAAGAGGTAGCTGTCGGCGTCCGACACGTTGTCGTTGCAATCGGTTTGCCATGTCAGGATCCCGTCGCAGAAGAAACGGTATCCCGTTTCGCGCCAATCGAGGGAAAAGACGTGCCAGCCGTCGTAAGGATTTATCGAGGTTATCGCAGTATCTTTACTGAACGCGCTTATAAAAGAATCGGTAAAATAGTGTTCGCCGTAGTCACCGATATGTATCGCGCTCTGGAAGAAGCCGCTTCCGTCGTATTTGTTGTAATAAGGGGATTCGAAGATATCCAGCTCCGTGCCCGATATTTTAGCGTCGGTAGAGGGAGCTCCCATTTTATTGCACATAATCCAGAACGCCGACCACAAGCCGCTTGCGCGCGGAAGAAAAACCTTTGCTTCGTAGTAGCCGTAGCTGTTGGCGAATTTTCCGTTGGTGTCTATAGCTCCGGTAAAAAAGCGACCGTTCAAAAGACTCGTCCTTATCACGAGGTTGCCGTCGCGGACGAATGCCTGCGACTTGTCCCAATAACCGCCGCGACGAATTCCGTCTTCCGCGCCCCAACCGTCCGTTTCCGTTTTTTTGGAGTAAACGTTCCAGACGGAGAGGTCGAGAGAATCGAAATCGTCGTAAAAAATTACTCCGTCGTCGGCGCAACCGAATAAAAACGCGCACGCAAAAAGTATCGTAAGTATCGTAAAGAGGATATTTAACTTATGCTTAACAGACCGTTTCATAGGTTGAGTATAACATAGGGAAAAAGAAAGTTCAATACAAAAAAACGCTTGACAACGCAATATGGCGGGGGTAATATGAAAATACAAACGAAAATCTTCGGGGCAGGGTGAGATTCCCTACCGGTGGTAAAAGCCCACGAGCCGCAAGGCATGATTCGGTGCGATTCCGAAGCCGACAGTAAAGTCTGGATGAAAGAAGACGTCAATGACTGTTTTCAGCGATAAGCTCCGGAATTTATTCCGGGGTTTTTTGTTTGAAAAAAGAATTATTGTCTTAGCTCCGACCTGTTCGGAGCGTTTTTTATTTGCGGAGGAAAGATGACCGACGAAGAATATATGACTCTTGCCATAAATCTGGCGAAAAGGGGGGAGGGAAGAGTCGCCCCGAATCCTCTCGTGGGCGCCGTAGTGGTAAAAGACGGCGGAATTATCGGAGAGGGCTGGCACGAAAGGTACGGCGGACTGCACGCCGAACGCAACGCCCTTAATTCCTGCAAGGAAAATCCGTCGGGCGGCACGATGTACGTAACGCTGGAGCCATGCTGTCATTACGGAAAGCAACCGCCTTGCGTCGAGGCAATACTGTCCGCGGGAATAAAGCGTGTAGTGGTAGGCTCACTTGACGTCAATCCCCTCGTATGGGGAAAGGGTATAGAGGAACTGAAACGCAACGGGGTTACGGTAGACTTTTCGATGAAACGCGAATGCGACGAGCTGAATAAAGTTTTTTTCCATCATATAAGCACGGGATTGCCCTACGTAATTCTGAAGTGCGCCGTCACCCTCGACGGGAAGATTGCCGACGCGCACGGCGAATCTCGGTGGATAACCTGTGAGGAGTCGAGAGCGCACGCGCATAGGCAACGCAACGCCTTTTCCTCCGTTATGGTAGGAGTAGGCACCGTGTTGAAGGACGATCCGTCGCTCACCTGCCGGGCGGAAAACGGAAGAAATCCGACGCGCATAATATGCGATACCGATTTAAGAACTCCCTTATCGTCGAGGATAGTAAAAACAGCCTGCGAAATACCTACCCTGATAGTCACGGCGTGCTCGGACGGGGGAAAAATAAAACGTTATGAAGATTCAGGCTGCGGAATAATAAAGGTCGGTAAAAAAGAGGGCAGGACGGACCTTAACGAAGCGATGAAAAAATTGGGCGAAATCACCGACAGCGTGATATTGGAGGGCGGCGGAGAGCTGAACTGGTCGGCTTTGAAGCACAGAATAGTTAACGGAGCGCAGATTTATATCGCCCCGAAAATAATGGGCGGCTCGTCCGCGCCGTCGGCAGTGGGAGGAGAAGGGTTTTCCATAGGCGAAGCGGCGAGACTGAAAAACGCGACGATAACCGCTATCGGTTGCGATTACCTTTTGGAAGGAGAAGTAGAATATGTTTACGGGAATAATTGAAGAGGTCGGATTTTTACTCGCGGCGCGAAAAACGGCATGCTCCGCGTCCATAACGATAAAGGCGAAAAAGGTGCTTGAAAATATAAGTTTGGGTGACAGTATAGCGGTAAACGGCGTTTGCCTTACCGTCACGGGAAAGAGAAACGACAGTTTTGACGCCGACGTAATGCACGAAACCTTCAAAAGAACGACGTTTGCCTCCCTGAAAATTAACGACGCGCTGAATCTCGAAAGGGCAATTCCCGCCGACGGACGACTTAACGGGCATCTTGTGACGGGACACGTCGACGGCGTAGGTAAAATAGTAAAAAAAGACAAGGACGGGATAGCCTTCGTTTACTCTGTGAGAACTTCTCCCGAGATAGCCAAATACGTAGTAGCTAAAGGCTCGGTCGCCTTAGACGGGATTTCGTTGACGGCGGTCGCCGTCTCCGACGAGGGGTTTTCGGTATCCGTTATTCCTCACACGTACGGACGCACCGCCTTGTCGGAAAAGGGAATAGGCGACTACGTAAATATAGAAAACGATATTTTAGGAAAATACGTCGAAAGATTTTTAAGCGAAAGAAAAATAACCGAAAGATTTTTAACGGAGAACGGATTTTAGGAGGTTTTATGGCTGTTCTTAACACGGTTGAAGAAGCGATTTGCGATTTGAAAAA
>JBJFAO010000206.1:0-7797 GCA_051887955.1 Christensenellales bacterium | reverse complement strand
GACTAAAGGAGCCGTCGCACAGCTTATGGAGCTTCTGTCTTTGCCAAGGTTGCCGCGCAGAATAGAGTGCTACGACGTTTCTCACATAGGAGGGACGAACAAGGTGGCGAGTATGGTAGTGTTTTTGGACGGCGAAAAATCTTCAAAAAACTATCGGCATTTCAAGATAAAAACGGTAGTAGGCAACAACGACTTCGCCTCCATCTACGAAACGCTTTACAGGAGGCTGTCGAAGATAGGCAAATCCGACGACCTTTCCTTCAACGTAAAACCCGATCTTATTATCGTAGACGGCGGGAAGGGACAGCTTACTTACGCGGTCAAAGCTATTAAGGATTCGTCGACCGACGTGAGCGTAATAAGTCTTGCCAAAAGGGAGGAAGAGGTATTTTTGCCCGACCGAAGGGACAGCGTATCGTTGCCGAGAAACAGCCTCGCGTTGAAATTGGTTATCAGACTGCGGGACGAGGCGCACCGATTTGCAATCACGCATCACAGAAATCTGAGAAGAAAACAAATGACGGAATCGGAGCTGACGAAAATACCCGGAGTAGGAAAAGAAAAAGCGAAAATCCTTTTGGCTCACTTCAAAAAAATCGACTCTATATCCGAGGCCTCGCAGGAAGAATTGGTCGCCGTAAAGGGAATCAATAAAAAAGACGCCGAAAACATATACGAATATTTCAGAGGAGAAAAAAATGATTAAATACAAGTTGATTTGTTGCGATCTGGACGATACGTTAATAACGTCCGACGCAAGGCTGACAGATAAAGTAATCGACGCGGTAAGGAGATATTCCGAGGCGGGAGGAAGATTCTGTATAGTGACGGGAAGAATGACGGCAGGAGCGGTTCCGATATGCGAAAAGCTCGGTTTGGATACCGAAACGGCGACTTATCAGGGAGCGATAATAACGGATTTACGTACGGGCAAAGAGATATTCAGGACTGCGCTCGATACCGAAGAAGCGGCGGAAATAGCCGATTACATAAGGTCGGAGGGATATTATTGTCAGACCTACGTCGGCAATGAATTCATTATGGAAAAGAGCAATTCTTTTACCGAGATTTACTCTAAGCTGTCCTTTGCGAGATATCGTGAAACGGGAGAACCCCTCGGAGCTACGATAAGACGAGACAAACTCCGTCCGCCGAAACTTTTAGTAATGTCCGAGCCCGAAAACATAGCGTCGTTTATTATTAAATTAAAAGCAAAGTACGGTGAAAAATTCCGTATCAATACAAGCAAGCCTTATATAATCGAGATTATTCCTAAGGACGTAAGCAAAGCGCGCGCGGTGGAATTTATCGCAAGCAGGAACGGAATAGATATTAAAGAAACAATTTGCATAGGGGATTCGGAAAACGACGTGCCTATGATTGCGTGCGCGGGACTGGGAGTAGCCGTCGGGAACGCCTCCGACAACGTGAAAAGCTATGCCGACGTAATCGCGCCGGATTGCGACTCGGACGGAGTGGCATACGTAATAGACCGTTACGCGTTATCCAAATAATTCGACTGTTTTTTCGCTACGGCGTAAGAATAAACGAGCATACCTTTTTATAAAATAGCTTTGACACGGTAGTGTTGACTAAAATTTATAAAGAAGGTATAATATGAGAACCGAATTTATTACGGCCGACGGCGGTCAAATTTCCTCTTTACGGTGCGGCGGCACGATTTTCCGATTGTTTGCTCCGTCAAACGTGCGCGAGCTGTCGGAGTATTGCAGTCGCAACAGAGGAGAAAGATATAAAATTCTGGGCGGATTAACCAATACGCTCGTGCTGAGCGGAGGAGTTAAAGAAATCGCCGTAATTTCAGACAATATGCGCGGTCTTACCGTGGAAGGGCATACGATAAAAGCTTTTGCCGGCGAAAAACTGACCAAAGTAGCGACGGTTGCGCGGACGTACGGCTTGACGGGGATGGAGAATTTCGTCGGAATACCGGGTACTGTCGGCGGAGCGGTGAAAGGCAACGCTGGCTGCTTCGGAGGGGAGATATCCGACATATTGCAAGGTGTGGAAATAGTCAATCTCGATACGGGAGAAACCGAATTCGTGCCGTCGGAAGAAATTGCTTTCGGATACAGATATTGCAATTTGCGTAACGATAGAGATTTCATTTACAGAGCGTGGTTCGATTTGTATCCCGGTCGTTACGACAGGATAGAAAACGAAATGAAAAGGATACGCTCGTTGCGTGCGGAATCGCAGCCGAAAAGACCTTCTCTCGGCAGCGTTTTCAAAAAGTACGGAGCGGTATCGGCAGGGTGGTATATAGAACAATCGGGTTTGAAGGGCTATCGCTACGGAGGTATGGAAATATCCGACGTGCACGCCAATTTTATCGTCAACGTAGCTGACGGTAAGCCCGAAGAGTACCTTTATCTTGTCGAGCTCGCGGAAAAAAAGGTATATGAAAATTTCGGGATAAAACTCGTAAGAGAGGTAAAGGTAATAGGTGAGCAGGAAGGTATTTGACGAAGTCAGGAGAGAGCTTTTGGCGCAGGAAGAAAAAGGTTGCTGCGCACGGGCGTTTTTGTCCGGAGCTATCCGCGGCGCTGGGGAGCTCAGCTTTACCTTTAAGGGCTTCGCGCTGATATTCCGTCATTTCGACCGCGAATTCGTCGAAAAGCTTTGTCGCGTCGTCAACGGGCTTGCGGGAGAGAATTTCGTCGTGGAAAAGACCTACGTCGATTCGGGACTGACGAAAGGAGACGTTTACGAATTATCGGTACCGGCAGAAATCTCCGTAGGCTTACTCGAAGAGTGCGAGATAGTGCGTTCCCGCTGCGAGCTGGTAACCAGACTTCCTCAAAGCATCGTCGGTAAAAAATGCTGTCGCAGAGCGTATCTCGGGGGACTGTTTTTATCCTGCGGTTATCTCGGAGTTCCCGACCAGATAAGCGATTGGCGCGGCGGAAAATCCCGTTGCGGGTACAGTCTTGAATTCAAGCTCAATTCGGATATCGTTATCGAGCCGATAAAAAGGCTTTTGGAGCGGACTGCCATTTTGGAGGAAAACACCGTATTCACCCGCAAGCGAGGAAGCGTGATATACATAAAAAGCGCCGAAGCGATAAGCCGCGTGCTGGTGGCTATGGGCAGCAGTTCGGGGGCTCTCGCCTTGCAGGAAATCATTACCGAACGGCAAATGAAAAACGACGTCAACCGAGCCAATAATTTCGATTTGGCAAACATAGACAAATCGCTGGGAGCAAGCGAAAGGCAGCTACGGGATATAAGGCGCATCGACGGTACGATAGGCGTCGACGCTTTGCCGCCGGCTCTTGCCGAAACCTGTCGGATGAGGTTGGCTTATCCCGACGTCGGGTTGGAAGAATTGGGACGACTTTTCGATCCGCCCGTAAGTAAAAGCTGCGTAAATCACAGGATGAGGAAGCTTTCTTCCATAGCTGCGGAGCTTTAGAAAGGCACAGGAGAAACGTATGAAAGAATTTATACATCTGCATAACCATACCGAATACAGTCTTCTCGACGGATGTACGAGGATAACGCAACTGGTTTCCGAAGCGAAAAAGCAGGGCGCGCGAGCAGTGGCGATAACCGACCACGGCAACGTTTACGGCGCGATAAAGTTTTATAAAGAGTGCCAGAAGCAAGGGATAAAACCGATAATCGGTTGCGAGTTCTATATTTGCGAAAATCATAAGCTGAAGTCAAAAGAGAACAACGAAAGATATCACCTTATTCTTCTCGCGAAGAATCTGAACGGCTTCCACAATCTTATGAAACTATCGAGTATAGGCTACGTGGACGGTTTTTACGACAGACCGAGAATAGATTTCGACGTGCTTGCGCGGTATTCGAAAGATTTGATATGTCTGAGCGCGTGCGTGGCGGGAGGAGTTTCTCGGCATATTACCGACGGCAACAGTCCCGATCCTTACGGAGACGCCCTCGCCTATGCGAAACGTACGCAGGCTTTGTTCGAAGAAGGGGATTATTACATAGAATTACAAAATCACTTTATAAAAGAAGAATTACAGGCGTTGCCGTTATTGAGAAAGCTTGCCCGAGAGATAGGGGCGAAAACCGTCGCCACCAACGATTTGCATTATCTGAAAAAGTCGGACGCAAAGGCTCACGACGTTTTGCTTTGCATTCAGACGGCGAAAGACTACGACGATCCTAAACGCTTCCGTTTTCCCAACGACGAATTTTATTACAAAAGCTACGACGAAATGCTGGAAGTAATAGGCGAGGAAGAGTCCCTCGACAATACTATCGAAATCGCCGACAAAATCGATTTGAAGATAATATTCAAAAATTATCTTATACCTAAATACGAACCGCCGGAAGGCTACGTCGACGACGCCGACTATCTTAGGCGTATGGCTTACGACGGGTTAAAAATGAGATACGGAGAAATAACGCCAAAAATAAAAGAGCGCGCCGATCACGAGTTGGATACCATAATATCTATGGGCTTTGCCTCTTACTATCTTATAGTATGGGATTTTATAAACTATGCGAAAAGTCACGATATTCCCGTAGGAGCGGGGCGCGGAAGCGGCGTGGGAAGCATAGTGGCGTACGCGATAAAAATAACGAACGTAGATCCGTTAAAATACGATTTGCTATTCGAGCGTTTTCTCAATAGCTCACGTCAGACTATGCCCGACTTCGACGTCGACTTTTGTTCGGATCGAAGAGAAGAAGTCATCGATTACGTGCGGCGAAAGTACGGCTACGATCACGTCACGCAGATAATCACCTTCGGAAAGATGAAAAAGAAGAACGCAATCAAAAACGTATGCAGAGTCTTCAAAATCCCGTTTTCCGAAAGCAACGCGTTGGTAAAGAACATTACCGACGACGATAAGAGCGTTCATATTCCCGATTTGATAAAGGAGGGCGGATCGCACGCCGTGCCCGAGCTTATCGAGCTATATAAAAACGATACCTACAAGGAGATATTCGATATCGCGATACAGCTCGAAGATCTGCCGAGAGACAGGGGTAAACACGCCGCCGGCGTAATAATATGTCCTTATCCCGTGAGTGAAAAAGTTGCCCTTTCAAGAAACGGCGACGATATTACGACGCAGTTCGATATGACCGAATGTGAGGAGTTAGGGTTGCTAAAAATGGACTTTTTGGCACTCAAAACGCTCACAGATATAAAAATGGCTCAGGACTTTACCGAAAAATACGAACACGTAAAAGTCAATTTCGACGAGCTTGGTTACGAAGATAAAGAAGTATATCAGATGATAGGCAACGGAGAAACGGACACGGTGTTTCAGCTTGAAAGCAGCGGAATGAAAAACTTTATGAAACAGCTCAAGCCGAGTCTTCTGGAAGAAATCATAGCCGGCGTGTCGCTTTATCGTCCGGGACCTATGGGAGAGGTGCCGCATTACATATACAATAAACAGCATCAATCCTCCATAGTGTATCAGCATCCTCTTTTGGAGCCGGTATTGAAGACGACGTACGGTATAATAGTATATCAGGAACAAGCCATGAAAATAACGACGGTTCTCGCCGGATATACTTTGAACGAAGCGGACAATTTCCGTAAATTTATATCGAAAAAGAAAAAGGACGAGGCGCCGCAGCAGAAGGCGAAATTCGTTTCCGGCTGTCTGTCAAAAGGTGTAGATCAGGAATTTGCGGAAAAAATCTGGGAAGAACTCGAAACCTTCGGTAGCTACGCTTTCAATAAATCTCACGCGGCGGCTTACTCCGTACTCACTTATCAGACGGCGTTTTACAAGCACTATTATCCCGTGGAATATCTTTGCGCGGTAATGAACAACCGTCTCGGCAATCCCGACGATACGACTAAATATCTGAAATTGATTAAGGATATGGGCATAAAGCTACTTCCGCCCGACATCAACGAATCCGAAGGACTGTTCCTACCCGAAAACGGCGGAATTCGTTACGGTCTGGTGTGCATCAAAAACGTCGGAAGAAACGCCATAGACGGAGTGGTTAAAGAGAGAAAGCAAAACGGCAAATACGCGAGCTTTTCCGATTTTATAAGACGTGCGCCTACCGACGCCATCAATCGCCGTATGATAGAAAGTCTCATAAAGGGGGGAGCCTTCGATTGCTTCGGGCATAACAGAAGTACGCTTATGGCAAACTACGAAAGTATTTTGTCAAGAGAGCTCCAGTCGAAAGAATTGATGGGGAGCGGGCAGATGTGCTTCGATTTTATGTTGGACGACGATTATAAATACGTAGAAGTAAAAGAAAACAAGCGGATGAAGCTCGTCAACGAAAAGGAAGTACTCGGCAGATATCTTTCGGGACATCCGCTCGACGGTTACGAAGAGGAATTCAAAGTATTTAATTTCGATACCTCGAAGATTCTTCCCATAAAGCGCGACGAAGAAGTCGTGGACGATTTCGACGAAGGCGAGGAAGAGCAGGAAGAGCGTCTGGAAGTCTATCAGGTAAATAACGGCGACAGGATATATTTCGGTGGGTTGTTGTCTCAGGTTACGATAAAGACTTCTAAAAAAACAGGCAAAAGATGGGGTTTTGCGACGATAGAAGATATGGCGGGAAGCGCCGAGATAGTCTTTTATACCCGCGTTCTGGAACAATATAAATCTCTCCTTGTGGACGACAATCTTGTCAGAATAAAGGGGAAAATAAACATAGGGGACGACGGAGTGCCGAAAATCGAAGTTCTGGCAGTGTCGGAATGGGTTTTGCAGGAGAAAGAGGAATTCGTCGACAACCGTACGCTGTGCATAAGGATAGAAAACGACGAGAGCTTGTTCGAAAGAGTTCGGGAGCTTATGGAAAAAAACCGCGGCTCGGGTTGTAAAGTGATTATTCAGGTGGACACCTATACGGATAAAGGGGTGGAAAAAAACGGATATAGACTTCCGTTTACCGTAGCCAATCCCGATTCGTTAAAATCGACGTTGATAAGTATGGTGGGGTATAACAACGTCAAAATAATTCAGAAATAATTACGAGGTAAAAAAATGTTTTTCTTTTGCGACGGGAGGCTGGCTGTTATCCCGTCGCGTTTTTATAAAATAGAGCATTAAATAAGCGACGGACACTACGCCGCCGAGCACGCTGAGTACGGGATAGCATTTGTCCACTATGGTGCGGAATCCGAGTACCGACACGGCGAACGCGCCCGAAACGGTAGCTATCGATAAAAAAAGCTTATTGTCGGACACGATGGAAAGACTACTCGTCATAGTAGTAAACACCGCAAGATACATCACTACGTTGCCGATTGTTTTCATTCCGCAGCAGGCGGCAGCCGACATGAGAGGCATATCCTCGTTAAGATTGCGCTGTATTATAAAATATACCGCAAGTATCAGTATTGCGGACAAAATACCGCTTATCGCGGCGGTTACGGCGCAGTCTTTTTTGTCGAAATCCGCGCTCATTGTCGACACGAGATATCCTCCGCCGATAATATTCATCGTGCAATAGGAAAATGCCGGTAAAAAGACTATTTTGCCACCGTCGGGGATTTCTCCTTGCTTAAACAACAGAACGGAAATAAGCGCGATAATTACGGGAACAATTAAAAAATTACTGAGTTTGATTTTTTCCACTCCGAACGCTACCGTTATCAGCGCGAGAATGCCGGTCAATATTCCTCCGCCGTTTATCCCTAAAAGATTGTTTACCGTCAGTTCGCTCGCGGCTATCATAGAGCATAGCGTTACGGCGTTGCTTATTTTCACTACGGCATTTGAAAAAAAGCTTCCTTTTCCCCACAGGGACAGGGGTTGACCTCCCGTAACACTGCCGATAAGTAAAAAGAAATAGCAAAAT
>JBJFAO010000205.1:0-1680 GCA_051887955.1 Christensenellales bacterium | reverse complement strand
GTATAATATCAAAGCCGTTATCGCTCACAACGAAGTATTTGCAAAAGCCGGCGACGGCGGATATATGAATAACGGCGTAAACGGCGACGGCGAATCCGCAAAGATAACCGTTAATTCCGCTATGGATTTGAAAATAATAAACATAGGAATAAAGCGTTAGTATTATGGATAGTTTAAGGAAAAAAGGAGTTGTTTATCTTGTCGTCGTAATTGCGCTCGCGATTGTAGGGTGTATGCTCGTTACCGGGTGCGGCGACAAGAAGAAAGAGAGTTTTATTTCTTCCGCAGACATAGCTTATCTGGAAGAGATTCAGGCGACGGGTGCGCTCAAATTCGAGTGGTTGAACAATTATTCTCCCTCTCGTCCCACCGCGATAGTTTTTCACGGCGAAAGCGACGGCAATAAGTTTTCCACCGACCTCGATCCGAACGAATATACCTTTAAAAAGGACGCCGACGACAAAAATTACGTCGTATACGAGGGGATAGGACTGGTAGCGAAAGGTCTCGATTTGAAATTGTCGGACTATTGGACGAAGGATTCCGAATGGAATCTCGCCGTTTTTCATTGGGAGAGCTTTGCGCGCGAGGACAACGCGGACGATATCGTGGCGAAATTTTATTCTTTGCCGAAGATGCGCTATTATCTCGGAGAGGATAGGTACGAGACTTCGAGGGTTCCGCACAACAATCTTACCGAAGTGGTTTCCGCCCTTTATTACGAAGAAATGCAGGATAAAATCAACGGCAAGGAGATAAGATTTATCGGCAACGGCGTAGGCGCGGATCTCGCGCTGAGCGTGGCGGCGTATCTTTCCGATTCTTCGGCTAAAGGACTTATCGGAAACGAGAGCTTGCCTCTGCGCATAGCTCTTTGCGATCCGTACATTTCCGTCGGCGATATGAACATGCCCGGCAACGTTCTGCCGTGGACGTCGGTATCTACCGCCGAAGGAATGATTAAAGTAACGGAAGAACTTCTCAAAGAGGTGGTTTCTTACGGAGCGGCGGCGGAAATAATCGAAATGCAGGAAGTCGTTTCGGTGCAGAACGGTACCGATTCCGTCGAGGCGGTGGCTTACGCCTACGATATAGAAAAGAGCGAGAAGGCGGAGGAAAGCTATAAGAACATAAAGGCCAATTCGGCGCATTTGTATCTGCGCGAAAGCTATTCTTCAAGGTTTTCCGACAGCTATAAAAAGCTTAAGAGAGTAGCTCTCGATTGGTATCTGTACAGCATAATAGGGAGCGACGATTCGGGCAACGCCGGCGGACAGTACTCTATAGGCTATCCTCACAACGTGAGCGATTTCCAAACCTATTACAGTTATTCCGGCTTTAATTGGGGACCGAACAAGACAAGACCTATGATAAACAACCGCGCGTTGAACAACGATACGAATTCCAGCGTTTCCGGCAACCGCGGCAAAAACTTTTCCGTAAGCGCGTGGACGCCCACGACCTACGTGAGAGCGTTGAGAGGGATATCTTTTACTCAGCAGAAGAAAGTAGGCACGAGCGCGACCGGAACCAACGTCCACGGAAACTCTCTTTATGCGATGAAAGACTATACCTTGGAATATTTCCGCAGCGAAAATTATCAGGTATCCGATCAAACGGATTATACGCTTGTTTGCGGATACGTTTATACCGATAAGAATAAAGACGGGTATATGAACG
>JBJFAO010000204.1:0-7802 GCA_051887955.1 Christensenellales bacterium | reverse complement strand
CTTTGGGGGCGATGTTCGTAGGCGTTCTTGCCGGTATTTCTCTTCTTTTATCCGGATTGAACGAAATGATAACGGCATTTATCGGCGACGTTAACGTATTGACCGGCGGAGAAGTAACCGCCGACGACCTCGGGATCAGTCTGTGGAATACCGTATCGGCTCTCGATTGGAGCGATCCTTTAATAGCCGCAGGCAAGATGGTCGGAAAGGGATGGCTGGGAGAAGCCTTAGCAAAAGGCGTAAATCTCGTAACGGGCGTCGAATACGTCGATTTTGCCGAGGAAATCGAACTTGCCGCCCAAAAAAGCGCCGTAACCATAAAAGGAGAAGCGATAGGTTTCCTTGCGTTTTGCATATCGGGTTTTATCGCAGGATTCGTCTTGACTCGCTATCTCATAAGAAAGAACGTCGCCCGTCGCAGCTTATGGAAATCGGTATTATTTACAATTATGAACGCCGTTCTGACTTCCGCCGTCGCGGCGATAAGCGTTTTTCTGTCTTCCAAATGGTTGCCCGGCTCTTTTATTTCGGTAATCGCGACGATGTTTCTTGCCGATTTTATAGCTTTGTTCGAAGCGTATGTATTATTCGGTCGGAAAAAAGTAGCCGTAAGACGTATAGTCAACGCCAAAAATCTCGGAGGCTATATTTTCGTCAACGCCATGATATTCGCGATCTCCTGCGTTTTGATTCTCGCAACCTCCCTTATAAATCCGCTCGTCGGCGTTTTCGTCGGTCTTACGGTCGTTACCATAGCTTTTTCCGTAATCGGCGTAAACGCCGAATCGTACGTCGTCGAGGTCGTCAAAAGCGAAACCGAAATATCGTGAGTATTTATTGCGCCGTTCCGTAATCCAAAATCAGTTTGTCGGTAATCAACGCTATGAATTCGCTGTTGGTAGGCTTTTCGTTACGTCCGTAAATCTTTATGCCGAACAAAGAGTTTATGTTCTCCATCTTTCCGCTGTTGGTCGCTATCTCTATAGCGTGTCTTATAGCCCTCTCCACTCTGCTCGACGAGGTATCGAATTTCGTGGCTATCATGGGATACAGCTTCTTAGTGATGTTGTGCAAAATCTCGTTGTCCCTCATCGCCAAAACTACGGCGCATCTAAGATAGCGATAGCCTTTTACGTTGGGCACTATCCCTACCTCCAGCAGAATAATGCTGAGTTTTTCGTCCAACATTTTTACCCTGCCGTTTTTGTACAAAAATCGGTCGTTGGTCTGCAATTGGGTATGCGGAAAATAATCCTCTAAATCAGGTTCGTTGGTTGTTTGCATAAATTATTCCTCTTTTTGAATGGATTTCAATTGTTGAATTTAGTTTAACATACTTATTCGGATTTGTAAATAGTTTTTTAATAATTTTCAAAAAATTTTTTTACGTTGAACGATTTTTGTACAAAATGCATTTTCCGTTGAACGATTTTTGTACAAAATATCCGTTGAAGCGTTTTTCAGTAAAAAACGAGCCGGAATTCCGTCAATGGAATTTCGGCTCGCTGCAATACGATAATATGAAAATAACTATATCGCCGGTTTATTTAAGGTGAGAATCCATAAATTTGAACACTTCGCGATAGCAATTTTCGGATACCTTTTTATACATATCGAGATGGAAGCAATGATTGTCCAAAAACTTCGTACTCTTGAACGAAAGGGCTTCGATCCCGTTGTCGATGAGTTTTTGTTGCAATATCTCTCCCTGTCCCTTACAGAACACGTCCTTTTCGGACATAACGAGGAAGCTCGGGCACCAATCCTTATTGACGTAATTGCTGGGGCAGATTTCGTTTATGTACTTATACTCCATCATGTTGCTGAAATCTTTTTTAAGCCCGAAATTAATATCGAGATAGCATCTTCCGATATCCCAGACGAGATGTCCGGGCAATTTTACCGTCGTGACCGACTTTACCAGATCGTAAGGACCGCAGAAGCTTACAAGCACCGCGGGCATAACCTCTATATCGGGCGCGCCGATTTTTTCGCGCAATTCCTTATCGTGAGCCATCGCGACGAGATAGGTCGCCATATACGCGCCCGCGCTGTCGCCGGTTACGCACACCTTATCAAGGTCGATTGGGTATTCCTCCGCCGTTTTCTTCAAATAGTTGAGAGCGGTCGCGCAATCGATCGGCCCTTGCGGATACGGCTCCTTAGGTCCGAGAGCATAGTTTATGTTCATCACGAAATAACCGTTCTTTGCATAACGCTTGCAAAGACTGTGTCTGTGCTTTTTGTCTCCCTTGACAAAGCCGCCGCCGTGTATATTCAGAACGACGGGGAGCTTTTTGCCCGACTTTAAGAGCTCGGGATCATAATAGTATTCCGCCGTACAGGCTTTGGGCCTTTCGGGGTCGTACACGAACTCCTCGCTTTTAACCATACCTTTATATCTGCGATAATTCTGCGAGGGGTGACACAAAACGTCGATAACTAAAAAAACCAATTCAGAACGAGTCATATTTCCTCCGTTTTTTAATTATAATATTTAATATTATACACGTAATCAAACCATAATTCAACCCATTTCTAATTTTTTTTATAATTTTTAACCATAACAATTGACAATAACGCCTTTTAAGACTATAATAACGGGGTAGCGAAAGATAAATATATCTTTTGCAAAATTCAGGCTTGTGCGCCATTAGCTCAATTGGATAGAGCGTTGGTCTACGGAACCAAAGGTTGGGGATTCGAGCTCCTCATGGCGCGCCACAAAACGACCTTGTTCATACCGAATAAGGTCGTTTGGTTTTTATCGCGTTTCACGGCTGTTTTTATTCGTATATTTCCACGGGAGTAGTGAGCGGTTCGAGCTTTACGTCGAAATTACCTTCGTCGTCGATAGTTATTACCGTCCCGCCGCGATTGGTGTACTTTTTCTTTATTCCTATATACGCCAGATAGTCTATCGCCATACCGTACGTAAGTCTTATGCCTTTGTACGTCATCGAAATATTGTTGAGGTGGTCGTGCCCGCAAAACATGCCCTTGCAGGAACCGAACTTCACCATTTCTTCAAAAAAACGTCCCTCTTTTCTGCGAGAATATCCTATATGGTCGTTTTTTTCGGCGATTGTTCCGAGATGATAGGTCACTTCGTCGGTGTGCCCCGTCTTTAGCTTTTCCCATGCGTCACGATATTCTTTTACCGGCATATGGAAAAAAGCAAGACTCGGCTTTATGCTTCCTTTGCCTATCTTGAGCATTTCCTCTTTATACCACTCTATCTGGTCGTCGTGGATATTGTCAAAGGTGCTGAAAAAGGTTTTGCCGAGATACATATTGCTATCCAACATAACCAAAGCGGTGTTCAGCTCTCCGTCGGGATTATTAACCCTTATAATATGGTTGCCCACGCCGAAAACGCCCGGCGCTCCGTCCGTTAACAGGCAATTATCCAACGACGAATAATATTCGAGAAGCTCCCTGCGCGAATGGGTGGCGAACGGCTCGGTATCGTGATTTCCGAAAGTCATCGTCCACGGAATACCGAATTGCTCCATAAGATTTCCGACGTACTTCGACTCGCGAAGATTGTTTATCGTACCGGAAAACATCGGAAGAGGATATATGTTGTCCCCGGTAATGATGATTAAATCCGGTTTTACTCTTTCCACTAAAGTAACCACGGCGTTATGCGCCAGCTTATCTTTGCCAAAGCTAAGAATTCCTCTTCCGAAATGTAAATCCGTAAGCTGCAAAATCCTGAAATCCCTGCCCGCTTCTTTGGTAAACGCGCTGTAACCGTCTATAAATTCAGGCTTTAAGCCTGCGTTCGGTACTTTCTTCGCCGGTAATTTTTTAATCATAGTTTCCCTCCGAAAAACATAATTCCGTTTTTCCGTAAATTTTTTCTATCTCCGCCACGAATTCTTCCAATTCGTCTTTTTTCAGGAGTCTGGTTTCCTTGCCGTATCGAACGGGAACGTTCACGTCCTTGAATATCACGGTGCATCCCTCTTCGGCATATCTTTTTTCGTCCGCGGTACCGTTATGAATAACCAATCTGGTTTTTCCTCCTCTTCCATGCCTCGTCACGTTGCAGTCGTAGCAATATACCGGCTTTACGGGCAAGCGATATACGTACCTGAATATCCGAACGGGATTAAAATACCGCCTGAACATATGGTAGGAAGAAGTAATAAGAAAAAGCTCCGAAAAAGGCTCGTTTTTAAGAAGTTTTTTACAATACGCGGCGTTTTGCAGAGTATTGAGAGAGGAGCTTTCCTCCGTGACGTCTTCCGGATTTACACCGTGCGCAACGAGCAAGTCCCGCATCACGGCGGATTCGGGGCACGGCGCCGAGCGGTTGGCTTTTCCTCCGCTTACTATGATGCGGTCGATTTTGCCGGAAAAATACAGCTCCGTCGCCTTGCATATCCTTTCTTCCAGCTCGTGCGTCCCCTCGCCTTCATCGGTAAGACGTTTGCCGAGGACTATTCCGTAGCTTTTACCACTTGTTGTGAACTTTTTCCGCAAAACCCAACACCTTGTCGATAAGTATTTCCGAACCGTCGTCCAACACCGCTTTCCCCGTAAAATATCCGAACACCTGATGCGGTATCATTGCGAACACCTTAAGGTCGAGCGGAGCCTGCCTGTCGATAAGAGGATGAAAATCCATATAAAAGCGTCCGTCGTTACTTGTAAACGTCCAATCGCTCATATAATCGTCCTTGCCGTCTTTTTGCGGTATATTGAACGTAATCTCGTCCAATTTATGGCTGTACCCTTTATAAAACACCATATTTTCGGTAGCCTTATCGTTATTGCCGAAACCGTATCCTATATTGAAGCCGAATTTCTTGCCGTCGGGCAGAACGGTCTGCAGGCTGCCCCAATACCAGGTATTGTCGTACGTCCACACTCCTCTGCCCCAATCGAGGGTAGCGAGAGTTTTTTTGTCTGCGGAAAGAGAATATTTTTTGTCGCCGATAGAATACTCTCCGTCAGCCGACATGCAATTTATCTTCTGATTGTAGTAAAAATATCCCTTTTTATCGAAAGGCGTGGCTATTACCATACTTTCCTTAGGGAAATCGGTCAAAGCTACGTCGAAGGACAAAGTCTCTTTTCCTTTCCCGAATTTCGGGTAAACTCCGTACAGTCTGCGCGTCGTTCCGTCGTTGATAAAGGTCATCTCTACCCCGCCGACTTTGCGATAGCAATCGCCTACCGCGCTTGTGGCGGGCATACGGAAATCTCCCATCGGGAATAAGCAAACCGCGCTCTTTGTTATCTGCGACGGCTCGGTAAAATCTATCGTCGTAACGCTTAACGCGCCGACGTAGCCCATATCCGCCATCGTAAGACACAGCGCGCAATCGTCGTTGCCTATGTAATAATAATCCCACTCTTTTATTCTGCTCGTGCGAGCGGTTATGTCGTCGCGGCGATACTCCCACAAAAGACTCTTGGCATACCCGGCTTCGGCAATATTGCCCTCCTTGTCAAGAAGTCTTTGTATAGTCCTTATTTCATGTTGCGTCATTATTACACCTCATTAATTTATTTATTTTTATACATTTTATTATATATTAGGCTCGCTCCCTTGTCAATATGCCTGCTTTCGGCAATTATACTCCGAGCGCACGAAAAAGTCCGCCGATATCGACGTAACGGCGGACGAAAAAAGTCATTGTATCAATAATTTACCACTTGTTTTCCACGTATTCGCAGAAAGCGTACATATCCTTTATCTCGAGCACTTTGCCGTCGTCGAGAACCGCCGTCCCGTTCCAGAGCCCGTGAACCTGATGCGAATGCATACGCGCAAGATTGAGTACGTTCGTATCGGAGTGGTGATCGTAATTGGGCGTCATCGTAAGATTGAATCTGCCGTCCTCGGACACGAATTTCCATTCCTGCATATACTTGTCGGGCTTCGGAAAAACCTCTACGTCCACGGAACCGATTTTGTGCGCCTTGCCGTCGTAAAACAGACAGGTTTCGGTGGCGTTGTCCTCGTTGCCGATACCCCAGGTTATTTCGAATCCGAATATGTGGTCGTCGCCGTTCTCGTCCTTTATTCGGGTAGCGCCGTTACCCCAATACCAAACGCTTTTGTACGGCCATACTCCGCGTCCCCAGTCCAATACGGCGAAAGTATCCTCCTTGGAAAACTCCGTTTTCTCCTCTCCCACCTTGAAATAACCGCTTGCCGGCATGCAATTTTGCTTCATCGTCATAAAAAAGCGAGTGGGAAGATATTCTCCGTTTTTCTTGAACGGCGTGACTATAGTGATATTTTCGTGTTCTTCGAACATATCCATACGGAATTCCGTCTCCACCAAACCGTCCTTGGACGGACCTCTGAAATAAACCGTGCGTTGAGTTTTGCCCGTGTCCGCGACAAACTTATAGTCGCCGTGAACGTATTCTACTTTATTTGGTACGTCTCCGTTTTCGGGAAGCACGTGCGCGGGATCGTTTTTCCCGCCCAACCACAAATCCATGCTGCTGACGATTTTCTTATCCTTACCGCTGACGTCCACAAGAGCAGCGGAAGCATATCCTCCGATAGAAATATTGGCTATGGATATCTGAACCATATACTTACCGTTCCCGAATTGATAAAAATCCCATTCTTTTCCGCGCCAATGAGGAACGGCGGCGTTGCGGTCGTACTCGAATATATTGCGCCTTGCCCAACCCCCTTTTACCAACAGATTTCCGTTTTCGTCCAGAAGTCTGGTAGGTTCGGTATATTCTACCTGATTTCTTTTATAACCGAGCTCTTTCCACCCGACGTAGGTCTTTTTCATTATCGTACCTCCGAAATTTTTTTTTCGTATTTTATTATACCGCCGCGCCGACGGTATTTCAAGAGGGTTTTTTATAAAAATTCAAATATCGGCGTTTTTTCTGTACGCTTCGTATTTTGCGCACCATTCGGCGTTGACGGGTAGCTCCGACAGAATTTTTTCCACGTCTATTTCGCCGCGGAGCTCCTCTTCCGTACAATCGATGATTTTCAGAAATTCGTCGAACCGCACCGTTTTTTCCTTCTTTGCGTTCTTCGCCTTCCACTCCTTTTCTCCGCAGGTAACGTAATAGGCTCTTTTAACTCCTTCGGAATACCGCAGGTTTTTTTCCGTCATTTTTTTTATTATCAGCATCATTTGCGGAAAATTCCTGCTCTCGTATTCGGACGGAAACGAGTAGGCGTCGCCGGTACAGCTTTTTCCGTTTTGTTCAACGCATTGCAAAAACAATTTTCTGTTGCGTTTTCCCATGACGCGCGATCCGTTGTAGCCGAAAGGGCTTCCTTCCACTATCCTTCCGTCGAAAACCGATCCCGACAGACAAGAATCGGACAAAATCTTCTTTGCCTCCATGCTCTTGTCCGCCATAACGTATTTGAGGATTTCTTCCGTCATTTCCGCGTCGTCCAGCCCGGTATGAAGCTGTTCGTGCGCTCTTTCTGGATAAAATTCTCCGAAAAGCTCTATAAGACGAAGATTCTTTTCCCTGCCGTAGAGTTTTCTCACTATTTCCTGCGTATCCAAGAACCGATAATCGAATCCGGGCAAAGAATATCTTTCCAATTCGTCAAGCAGATACTTGGCGTCGAAATGCGTCCCGTGACCTACCGCCGCCGCTCCGTCGAAAAGCTCTTTTATTTTCGGATAAAAATACGGAAACTTCTCCCTCTTATAATATTCGGAATAGGGCATAGAAAGCTTGATTTTTCTCATAGCAAAACCCTTTTTATCGAATTCGCAGCCCGGATTGATAAGTATATTGTCCTTTTCGACGACGTTAAAATTCTCGTCGGTCAAAAGATAACC
>JBJFAO010000203.1:0-1692 GCA_051887955.1 Christensenellales bacterium | reverse complement strand
CCTATCCGTCCTCTCTCGCCGCAGAAAGTATAGTAAGACGTTTGTCGGGCAGGGGTAAAGTCCTCGACGTGTGCGCGGCGCCCGGAGGTAAGAGCGTATATATGGCGATAAAGGGCTTGGACGTTACGTCATGCGACCTTTATCCGCACAGAGTGGAGCTTATAAACGCGTACGCAAAAAGAATGAGAGTAAATCTCGACGCACGCATAGCCGACGCTACGGAGCTCTGTCCGGAATATATCGATAGCTTCGACGCGGTATTGGCGGACGTGCCGTGCAGCGGGCTGGGAGTGCTTAATCGTCGCAAAGACGTGGTAATAAACCGTACGTACGACGATATAAAGGCGCTTTCCGTTCTGCAACGGAAAATATTGGACAACGTAAGCCGTTACGTAGTAAAAGGGGGCGTACTCGTCTATTCCACCTGCACGGTATTCCGTATGGAAAACGACGACGTTATAGAGGACTTTTTAAGTAAGCATAAGGATTTTTCCCTGTCGCGCATAGATCTGCCATACGATAACGAGGGGAGCATACAGTTTCTGCCCGACGGAAAGGGAATGGAGGGATTTTTTATATGTCATCTCGTCCGCAACTGAGCCTGCAGGATTTGTCGGCAGACGAATTTTCTTTCATAACGGAGTGGGGATTTCCGCGATTTCGCGCAGAGCAGGCGTATACGGCGGCGCAACAGATGAAGAGCTATGCGGAAATGAATATCCCTAAGGAGCTGAAGGAAAAGCTCGCTTCCGTTTACGTAGACCGAAGCGTGGAAATAGCGGAAACTCTCCGAGGGCGCGACGGTACGGAAAAATACCTATACCGTCTTTGCGACGGCAACGTTATCGAAGGGGTTTTTATGCCCCATAATTACGGCAATACCCTTTGCGTTTCTACGCAGGTAGGCTGCAGAATGGGATGTAAATTCTGCGCTTCGACGTTGAACGGACTCGTAAGAAATCTTACCGCGGGGGAGATTCTCGGTCAGGTGCTTTTAGTCAACGCCCTTCACGGCGGAACTATCAAAAAACGCGCCGTAACGAACGTAGTGCTTATGGGCAGCGGAGAGCCTCTCGACAACTACGACAACGTGACCAAATTCTTACGCCTCGTCTCCGACGAAAGGGGACTCAACGTATCGTTGCGCAACGTATCGCTGTCTACGTGCGGTCTCTGCGATAAAATTATCGCTCTCGCCGACAGCGGACTTACCGTTACGCTTACGATATCCCTTCATTCTCCGTACGACGACAAGCGTTCGGAGATAATGCCCGTAAACAACAAATACAATATCGCCTCCGTCATAGAGGCGGCAAAGTACTATCTGAACAAAACCGGCAGAAGAATAATATTCGAGTACTCCTTGATAGAGGGAGAAAACTGTTCGGTGGAGGACGCGGAAAAATTGGCGTCGCTGTTGCGCTCGTTTCAGTGTCACGTCAATCTTATAAGACTGAATCCGGTCAAGGAGCGAAAATTGAAAGGAGCGGATAAGGATTCCGTAAAGCAATTTTCGGATACCCTTACTCAAAAAGGAATAAGCAATACTCTGCGAAGGTCGATGGGTAACGACATCGAAGGGGCTTGCGGACAGTTGCGGAATAAATATCTGGAGGCGGAAAATAAAAGGGCAGATAGTTAAAGCGGTCGGAGGCAAATTCGACGTATATACGCAGACGGGCAAAATAAAGG
>JBJFAO010000202.1:0-1698 GCA_051887955.1 Christensenellales bacterium | reverse complement strand
GGAAAAGTATAAAGGAAAAATAACGAATATTTATCAATTTTCCGGTTTGAATAAAACTACCGTGGATACGGCTATGGTAGGAGATATCGTGAGCTTCAGCGGAATAGAAAAAATAACGATAGGAGAAACGGTATGCTCCGTTTCCTGCGTCGATCCGTTGCCTTTCGTCGCGATAAGCGAACCTACGTTGCAGATGATTTTCTCGGTAAACGACAGTCCGTTTGCCGGCAAAGAAGGCAAATTCGTGACGAGCAGAAACCTCAGGGCGAGACTTATGAAAGAATTGCTTAAAGACGTATCGTTGAGGGTGGAGGAAGGAAAAACCACGGACGAATTTCTGGTAAGCGGACGAGGAGAAATACACCTGTCGATACTCATCGAAAACATGCGCAGAGAGGGGTATGAATTTCAGGTGTCCACGCCTCGCGTTATCTATAAGACCATCGACGGCGTTTTGTCCGAACCTATGGAGGATCTTGTAATCGACGTTCCGAACGAGTGCGTCGGAGTGGTTATGGAAGAAATGGGTAAGCGGCAAGGAGAATTGAAAGATATGAGTCCGCAAGGAAATCGCATAAAGCTCGAATTCAAAATTCCCGCAAGAGGTCTTTTGGGTTATAGGAGCGATTTTATGACTCAGACGAGAGGCGAGGGAATAATGAACAGCGTATTTGCCGGATACGAGCCTGCCAAGGGACAGATGCCAAGGCGTCCGTACGGCGCGCTCGTAGCCTGGGAAACGGGCGAAGCGGTTACCTACGGCTTGTTCAACGCGCAGGGAAGAGGAACGCTTTTTATCGAGCCGGGGACTCCCGTCTACGCAGGCATGGTCGTTGGGTATTCGCCTAAATCGGACGATATTCCCGTCAACGTATGTAAGAAAAAACACGTCACGAATATGCGCGCGGCGGGTAGCGACGAGGCGTTACGCTTGGAGACTCCGAGAAAATTCAGCCTCGAGGAATGTATCGAATTTCTTGAAACGGACGAAATGCTGGAGGTTACGCCCAAAAGCTTACGTATAAGAAAAACTGTGCTTGACCACGCCGAACGTATGCGCAGCTTAATGAAAGAACGCAGATAAGCGTATTGCCTTTTCTGCACATTTATATTAGAATAAAAACACGGTCTTTATTCCGACCGGACAGCGAGGTAAAAATGGCAACGAAAAAAGACAAAAGCACGAAAGCGGGATTGTTCAGGTTTTTGACGTTCGCTCCCGAAGCGAGGGAGGACGGGCAGACTTCGTCTCCCGTAGAAGGAAGATTCCGGTATTTCGGAAAGACTTTCGGAAAAAACAACGGTCAGCTCATGCTGGCAAACGCATTGTTTATAGTGACGTTATTGCCGTTGTTGGCTGTGTTCGTTATACTGTCCGTTTTCGGCGCGGAGAATTTATCGTACAAAATTAACGGGATTATCGATAAACCGTACTTTTTGTCGGGCGTAGGAATAGGCATGAGCAACGCGTCCGACGTTATTTCCGCAAAAATTCAAATGCTGTCCGTATACTCCTGGACCTTTCTGTTTGCCGGCATAGGCGTTTTTATCACAGGAATCGGCTTGGCGGGAATGATGCATCTTTGCGTAAAATTTATTTGGAACGACTCGTTTGTGACTAAAAAAGATTCGTACGGAAACGACGTTCCGCGCGTTATTGTGGAGTTTTTCAGAGGCATAAAAAAATATTGGTGGCAG
>JBJFAO010000201.1:0-1705 GCA_051887955.1 Christensenellales bacterium | reverse complement strand
AGGGATTTTGCCCTCTCCGCGCTCTATCTGCGCCAACGTCTTTTCGGCATAAAATTTCCCGGCTTCGTCCGAGAATACGACGACCGTTCCTTTCTCGTCCGCCTCTATTCTGTAGCCTTCGTTAGGAACGGTATCGTCGCGACGATAGCTCCTGTCCTTGCCGGCTTCGCCGTGTACGCCGTATATTTTTTTCACGCGTGGCAGAATATTCATTTACACTCCTCCGGTATCCGGCAGATACCAATCCTCATTCCCGTCCGAAACGGTAATTTCCGAAAGTACTATTTCGGCGTTTTTCACGCCGGCGAAGTTTATCGTAGCCACCTCTCCGCTTCCGCTTATCCCTTCTTTACTATAAGCGATTATCTTTACGCACGAGGCGTTGACAAAATATTTCTTTATCTCCCATTCGCTTTGCACGTCGATTGTCCCGAGAGAGTCGCATAGCTTCGCGTTCCCCTTTACCGTAAAATATATTGCGTTTATATTTTGTAAAGAACCCGTCCTAACCGAGACCGAGCGTCCTATCCCGGTAGGATATTCGGTCTGGTTTATCGTAAGTCTCGCGTCCGTCTTTATCGTTTTCGACGGATATTTGGAATAAACGACCTCGTAATCGAACGTAGTCGTTTTACCGCCGTAACTTATGTTAAGGGTTCTTTTTCCCGTAGTTACGGTATCGAAATTGGCAATCATGTCCGACGTAATTACCACTTCGCGAACCCCGTCCGCGTATCCGACGACCAATATCCCGTCGCCGTAACAAAAATCTTCGTCAACGTCGAAGGTGTATTTTATCGAGCCTTCTTTGACGTAAATTTTCGTTATTTCCGACTGAGTTTTCGTACAGCCGAAGAGAAAAACCGCCGCTAAAATCAAAACGACGACAACCGCAGTTTTACGCATATTTACCTCCGTAAGCCGAACAAAGTAAAGCGTAGTCCGTCAGAGTATATTTCCCGTCCCCGTTCATATCGAGATAAATCGCGGCTTCTCCCGTCCCCTTGAACAGAGCTTCCGCCCAGCCGTCCTCGTCGGAAGCGTCGACTTTTCCGTCCCCGTTGGCGTCGCCCTTTATATATATGCGGAAACGCATAACCGTCAGTCCCGCCCCGTTGGTAAGTTCTATTGCAATCCCGTCGGACAGATATTCGTCTCCGTAAGTATTTACGTTGATTTCGTACTTCACTCCTCCGCTTATCTTGACGAAACGGATATGAAGATAAGAACCGAACGCCTCCGTCGCCTGCGAAAACGTAACGGAAGAATCAAAAAGGACGTAGCCGTATTCGCCGTTGACGGCTACGCCGTCCTTTACCGAAGTCAGGGCTCTGCCGTCGGGCGTAAGCACGTTTACCGTATACGTGTTGATTACTCCGTAATGACTTACGCTCAGCTCCTGCAAACCCCTTTTCGTCGGCGAATAGTTTTCGGCGTATTTTTTCAGATAGTTTTCGGCGGGAACGGTAAATCTCCTTCCCGAAAAATCGAAAGTCAGCTCGCCGCCCTCCAGAGAAAGCTCTTCTCCGTAATTATAAACGGTTTTTACCGAACCGCTCGACGATACCGAAGTCAATTCGTTTTCGTCGACGACGATTATTTCTTTTTGACAGCTGACGTCGGGAGAAGAAACGCTTCTTATGGTAATCTGCTGTCGCGAGTACAGCGCTCCGTAATCGGGCGGAGTGGTTTCGTATTCGTCGGG
>JBJFAO010000200.1:0-1719 GCA_051887955.1 Christensenellales bacterium | reverse complement strand
AGTCGTCCGACGACTTGTTTATTGTGCCGTCGTCTCTGACGAGCATCGCAAACGCTTCCAGGCTATCCGTTCTTATTAAAAGATAGTCTCCCTCTCTTTCCGCATCGAGGAGAGTTACTTTTCCGTCGGACGATATCCTGGCTACCGAATATTGCGTTTCGTCCGCGCCGAGCCTATCGAAATAATATTTGGCGTATATCTTTACGAGCATATTGCCGTTGTTGCTGTCGGTGATACTGCCGTTGCTCAGTTTCAGATAATACACGTCGAAAACAGACAAGTTCGCCAACGTTTCGTCCGCAAGCGCGGCAGACTCGAAAGCGGTCACGTATCTGTTGTATTCAAGGGTATCGGTAGTCTTTATTATTAGCGAAACGTCAGCCCCGAACGAACCCTCTACCACGACTTCTCCCGTAGCCGAATACCTGCTGTCCGTTACCGACTGCGAAACGACCGGTTTGTTTATGTTCAGTATACCGAAATCATAAACGGGAAGATAATTGCCCGAAGCGCCGCCGTACGCAAGCATGCGATACATACCTACCTTATCCGGATTCGTCTTTTCTCCCGTGACAGTATAATACTCAACCGACGGCAAAGCTTCGAACACCTGATTTACCTTTTCGTTGTTAACGCTTCCCGATACGGCAAACTGCACGTCGAAAGTCTGTCCGAGCGTAACCGTTAAATCAACCGGTTTTACCGTTACGGAAACGGGAGTTATCGAAAAAGGCACGCTGTAATCGTCGAGTATATCGAAGTTTTTCAGCGTGTTATCCACGCGCACCTTATAATCTCCTACGTTTATCGGATATTGAGTTAGCTGTTCTTCTCCTCTGAAAAACACAAGCTGCGGACGGAAAGTTATGCCGTTGTAATCGAAATAGAAATCAACGTCTACGTTTCGTCCCGTATAACGATACGATGAATTGACGTCTACGTTTATATGTACTCCTCGCCTGCCTATATCGAAAGTCGTTTCTTTTTCACAATATTTGAAATTCGCGCTTTCTTCATGCACCGCCACTACTCTGTAGCCGCCTGCGTCCGCCACCGATATGTCGGTTATTGTATTGCCGTCGGAGTCGTAATACTTTAATGAAAGGGATTTCGAATATATTTCGTCGCCGAAATCCTTTTTCGCAATTGCGGTCAGCCCGTTTACTGCTCCGTAAATCTGAACGCTGTCGCCTCCGAAAATAATGTCTACTTCGGCTTTGTTTATCACCAATTCTATTCCTCTCTGCGCCGCAACGTAGTTGCTGTCGTCTACTACCAACTGTACTTGATAACTTTCCGCGAGACTCGGAGGATTTTGGCTGTCGTAGTGTATCCTTTCGCACTTGTACGTCAATATATAGGCTACGCTTTCATACACGCCGTATTCTAACTGAACGCCTCGTACCAGCGGATAAATTTCGTGCGGTTTTGCGTCGTACGTCGTTTCGTATTTGGCGTCTATACGCTTTGTCATCAAGCTGTCGCTATAGAATTGAACTTCTACGCTTGCGGGGACAATAATACCGTTCAGAACGATATAAGTGCCATCCTCATCCTCATGATACTCGGATTCGGAAAGGCTCAGCACGTAGTTGCCGTTGCTGAGAACGGTTTCCTGATTGTAATACGCTTTTATTTTTACGATAGACTGATTCCCTTCGTCGTCTTTGACGTTTATTCTTTCAAAACGGCTTTTTCTCCAATTCAAAACGAGCTCTA
>JBJFAO010000199.1:0-8054 GCA_051887955.1 Christensenellales bacterium | reverse complement strand
CTCCGCCCCCCTGTTTTACCGCCATACTTTTAGAATAAGCGGCGCCTTTATCCTGCTTCTCCGTCGCAACTACGTAATATTCGTAGTCGTTTTTTCTCAGACTCGCGCTCACCGACGACGCTATTTTACCGTTGCTGAAAATATCGACCGCAAGAATAACGAGAGCAAAGCATACGACGACCGTGACGATAACGAAAAGGACGTTGCCTCCGCTTTTCTTTTTGTCTTTTCTTAATAAACGGGGTTCGGTTACTTCTTTTTTTTCCCTTTCGTATACAAAGCGCGAATAATCTACTTCCGGCATAGTAGATATTTATGCCGAAAACAGCGTTTTATTCGGATACCGTTGCCTTTTTGCGACGATTGTGCTATCATAAACAAAAACAAGCGAGGTTATCGTATATGGACAAATGGGACGTCAGATTTATGGAAATGGCTCGACTCGTCGCGAGCTGGTCCAGCTGCTATCAACAAAACCGTCAGGTCGGAGCCGTCATCGTCAAAGACAAGCGCATACTTACCACCGGATACAACGGCGCTCCGAGCGGTCTGGTATCCTGCAAGGAAAAAGGCGAATGTCTGCGTAAAAAACTCAACATTCCGTCGGGTACGCGCCACGAGATCTGTTATGCCGTGCACGCCGAACAGAACGCAATCGTTCAAGCCGCAAAAATGGGGGTGTCCGTCGAAGGCGCGACTATTTACGTCACGCATCAGCCCTGCTCGATATGCACGAAAATCATAATCAACAGCGGCATAAAAAAAGTAGTCTATCAGGAAGGCTATCCCGACGAATTTTCTTTACAGCTCCTTGACGAAGCAGGAGTCCGACTCGTAAAATATACTCCTGCGCAGGAATAATTCCGCTTTTTCGCATACATTTTTCAAGAACGCACACTCTAACGGTATTATGATGATTGTTTTTGTGCGTTCTTTAATTATTTTGACCTTTCTTATCATCGGAATAAGACTTATGGGCAAGCGTACCATAGGCGAGCTTCAACCCTACGAATTCGTTATCACCCTTGCCGTAGCCGACCTCGCCTGTACCCCAATGCAGGATATATCGATACCTTTACTGTATGGTTTAGTTCCCCTGTTTACGGTTTTCGTCGCTCATTACTTTATTACGCTCATTACTGCGAAATCTATAAAATTCCGCGAACACCTCAACGGTAAACCGTTTATCGTCATCGACGGCGACGGTATAAATTCCGAATGTCTGAAAAAACTCAATCTCAACGTAAACGACCTGCTGGCGTTGATAAGGCAGCAGGGATATTTTTCGATAACTCAGATTTCTTACGGAATAATAGAAACCAACGGCAAGCTCTCCGTTCTGGAAAACGAAAACGCAGAACAGCCCGCCTCTATTCCTATGACTCTTATGGTGGAAGGAAAACTGCTCAACGAAAACATAAAATCGCTCCAGATAAGCGAAGCGCAGATACAGAACGTGCTCGCGGAACAAAATATAAAACCAAAAGACGTGGTGCTTATGACTGCCGACAGCGAAAAGGTATTTATCCAGCCTAAATCCGGAAAATACGTTACGGTGGAGGTATGACGATATGAAATACAAATTGACAATCGCAATAATAGTTACGGTTCTCCTTATCGGCGGAGGAATCGCCGAAACTATCTTCGTAAACGATACGTTCGATTCTTTGGAGTCTCGCCTGACGACGATAATGTCGCAATCCACCTTTTCTTTCGAGGATATAAAAGCGACCGAGACCTGGTGGAACAAGCGCACAAAACTATTGGAAATAACTATCCCGCATATTCAGCTCACCGAAATAACGGTCACTTTCGGAGAATTGGTCGGCGCGATGGAAGAAGAGGATTATGACTCCGCGTCCGCCCTCCTCAACCGTATTTATCACTACTCCGTAGAAATCGGCAACCAATACGGTTTCAAATTAAAAAACGTCTTTTGACAAAGCTTATCCAAAAGACGCTTTCATAAAATTAGACACGTATTGCTGTGATTCTATAAATATACTTAATAACTGATATCTACCGGTAAAATCACTCCTGTTTTTTAGCGGTCTTTTTCAAGGCAAGGATAAGAAGAATAATTCCCGCGCCCACAAGCACGTGTCCTATCCCGGCGACTCCCGAAATAGCCGCGTTTGCGCCATTCGTCATAGTCGTTCCGAGCACCTCTGTTATACCTCTCGCCAACAACGTAATCGTCGAAATGACGACGCCGGAATTATATACTATCAAAAATACGCGGAACAGCTTTATTTTTTCGAGTTCGTTATGCGCGGCGAACAGCGCAATCACGATAAAAACGAGCATTCCGAGTATGAACAGATGCGGATGCACCTTGCCGAGAGCCGTTACTCCTTCAAAACCGTTGAATTTAGTAAACTCCCGATAAAATACTCCCCCAGCCAAAGCCGCCGCGGCATAAATTAACGCCGCATTAAGATATTTTTTCATATGCTTTCTCCTCCGTAAATTTTTATTTGTTTTTCTTCCTTATTTCCGCAATCTTCAACGCGGCTTCTTTGTCAATAACCTCTATGCCGTTTTCCTCCGCGATTTGCACTATTTGCAATAAAGCCGCTTTCATAAAAGGTCTCGGTATTTTGACGTACGTTTCGCACGCTTCTTTTGTAAATCTGACTTTTGTATTCAATCGCTCGGCGCAATACATTACGCTTTCTACCGAATTCGCGTTGCTCAACGCTATAGGCTCCGCTACGGGTCTGAAGCCCCTGAATTTTTTATACCAGAAATTCTTGCTGTCGTGATAACCGTAATCTACCGGAACGTTCGGGAAGGAGTCCCTCTTCAAGCCGTTGATAAGCTTGTCGGCATACTTCTCTTCCATCAGTATTTTGTCTATTTTCAAGATAAAATGACACCCGAATTTAGAAGTGATTCCGTTAAAATTATTATACGGCGGCTGCACTCCTTCGAGTTCTCCGATGTGCTCTTTCGACTTGAACGCGTCTTCCAGAGTATCGTCCCAGCTACATTCGATTACTTGATATGCGTCTTTCATTATAAGAGGTCTTTCCCCTTCCGCTTCCCCTGCGATAAGCTCGAAAAAGCAATCCTTCATTTTTTCTTCGGGCGTTTTTCCCGGAAATCCCAAACGAACAAGCTCTTTGAAATACTTTTTGTCGTCCTTTATAAAATTCAACGCGCATTTTCCGTTCTTTAATATGTTTTGCGCCGTGTTGGAAGAATTCCTACATTCCAGAATCATCGCATAATAGTCTTTTCCTGCGATGTAATACGGAAAAACCAGCGAATAACTGCCTATCGTCGTCGAACCGTCGTCGCACAGAGTGGAAACGGCGACCGTTGGCATAGGGAAAAACAAATTGTTCTGATAAAAATTATCTACTACTTTTAAAGACTTGAATCTTGACATATTTCCTCCGTTTTTTTTATTATATCACACAAGCGATACTTTTTTCAATGCTATTTATTACAACTCTCTCCCGATAATGTTCCCTCCTCCGCCACCCGAAGGCTCGCCCGAACATACGCTGTTAAACGTATAGCGTTTGTCAAAAAATAATAACCGAAACTAAAAATATCATAGCCGTTTTTGATATATATTATTTTGTAAACGACTTATATCTATCTAATTGAACTTTGTCTGTAAACTACCGACAAATTGTATGACCGTTAAAATCATATTATATTGAATACGACCGCAAAATACCGAAATATTGCAGTATACTTTCTATTGGTCGAAATAATATGCGTACAAAGCAATGCTTTGCGTTAATACAGCGCTCGATAAACAAACGAATATTCGGGATAGTGCCATATCCTTTGGCGGAAATATAAGTTAGCGCGCCGCGTATTGCAGTTTGCAAAGTTAAGCGCGCCGATTTGCAAGGTATTTTTCGTTTGTCTTTACGGCGTTATTTGAGAATCGTCTACGTAAACGGTTGCGTTTGAACTATATGAAAATTGAGAGTCAGACCAATCGAACGCACAATTGTAAAAATAGTGTTTTTGTTTACGCAAGTTTGCGCAAACTTTTCCGGAAAAAGTGCAGTTATCAAAAACTGTTTTTTCATTGACGTTATATACGTATAACGCTTCTTCCGTTAAACTGTTCTTTATTTTACAATTCGTTGCCGTCAGATTTATTCCTCCGCCCACGCCGCTTCCTTCAAGCCTTATTCCCGTCACCGTAATATCGGAAATATTCACGGTCAGGTCGTTTACGCCATAGCTTTGAATGAGACCGTAAGTATCGGAGAGCATATCTCCTATCGTGCTTTCCTCTTCCTTTTTCGTGTTAATTACGTTAAACGTTTTATTGCCGTTATAATTCTTTTTGTTAATGATTACCGAAAAAGGTATATCGAATCCGTTCAGGTCCAACGTAAATGTGGAGATTTTTTGAGAATAGTATGTATCGAACTCTCTATAATTGTTCGGACTGTCGTTAAGGTTAAGAGCAACGCAATCGAGGATATTGCCCGACAGGTCGATAGGCTTTGCAAAATCGGAAGTGACGGAAATATACTGAGCGTTATCTATGTTTTGCACAAGTTCGTCGCAATTTCCCGCCTCCGCATAAAGAATTGTTTTTTGCGACAAATCCTCTTGGAAGTAAAGGCTTGCATTGTCAAAAGTAAGTTTATAGCGCGAAAAATTAATTTGTATGCCGACGGGAACTTTCACGTTCTGCGTAAGAGCGATATCGTCGGTAAGCTCTACCTGATAATAGTTTTTCGTATCGGAAAACGCATTGACAAATTGTTCTTCCGTAGAAACGTAATTCACGGCGCGCTTTATTTCAAACGTCAACGTGACGTCGCTGTAATAATACGGATTGAAGTCGTTTGTAGTAATTATTATTTGAGCGTTAAGCTTCGCCTCGATATTGTCCCTATATGCAACGGTAAAATCGTCCATCCCGACAAGCTCCGTTCCGATATAATTTACGCTCGGTCTTATTTCTTCTTTATTATATACGAACGTGCCCGCCCCCGCTATATCAAACAAGCTTTCCGTAAGCGCGACTCTGTTGACTTGGCTGCCCTCGCTGTCTATTGCCGTAGGAATTTCCTCTCCGCAATAAATTATGCCGTTATTTATTAAGGTGCCAAACGGCTTCGCCTCACCGGTATTGTTGATAATTTCCGAAGTGACGTAACGAAAACATATTACGTTATTGTTTTTTATCGTACCGTAATTATCTATGCGAGAATCCTTATTCAGATATACTCCGCAGTTGTTTTCCGGAGCCGGATTGCTCGAATCGATGCTTGCCGAATTGTCGATTACGCCGTAATTATAGAAATTTGCATTCTCAATAGTAAGAGTGCGCCCGTTTGTGTCAAGGGTAATTCCTTCTATCAGAGTATATTCTCTACGCCTGTTGCCCAATATGCTTGTTGACGGCAACGCTATATCGTCCATAAGTATTATCTTTTCGTAATTCGGATTGTTCAATCGGGCGACGATAAGATTAGGATCGGTTGCTTCGTACGTGCCTTTCGTGATTTCAAACGAAGCTTCGTACGAACCGCCGTAGGAAGATTTGCGCTCCGTTACTTCGATCGTAACGTGTACCGTGCCGACGTTTATAACGTCGTCGGAATAAATAATATTATACGAACCGTCTATCGGAGGTTTCCCGTCAAAGAAAACCTGAACCGTTTGGGTTTCTTCGTTGTATTCTATAGTCTCGAACGAAAGCGATGTGTTTTCCGCGGAAAGCTTTGCCTTGACGGTCACGTTTTCATTAACGTTTTGTAAAGCGTCGTAGGTCCAGATATGTCCGCTCGAATTGTCAAAGCCGTTTTCACCGTTCTCGAAGGTAGTAAAATTTTCACAGAAAAAATCTCCTCTGTTTATGATTGCGCCGTAATTTTTTATGTTGACGTTTTGTATAATCGTTTCCGTCGCAAACGCGACAGAGCCCCCTTGATTGTTTTGTAATTGCGCATTTTCGGAAAAATACGTGTATTCTTCTGCGGAAAGATTTCCGCTGTTATCTATTTTCGCGTAATTATAAAGTTTACCCGTGGTGAACGCCGAGCCGGACTCGTTAAAAAACGAGGCGTTTGCGTTCAACGAAAAATAGGAAGAGGAAAGCTCGCTTTTGTTGATAAAGCTTCCGTTAACGAAAAACCTATCAAAAACCAACGGAGAGGAAGAATCGTTTTCGAAAAAACCGTTTACGGTAGCGTTTCCGTTTTGCGCAGAAAAGACTCCGCCGTTTACAAACTCGCCGTTTTTTCTTACGGTAAGGGAATATTTTTGTTTGTTCGTATCCGAACTGCTTATTATTGTTCCGTTGTTTGTAAATTTGCCGCTTATCACGAATTCATGAGACTTCAAATCCAACTTTTCGCCCTCATTTAGAGTAACCGTAGCCGCGGCGGGTATTTCCAGATTGCCTGTCAAAACGTATTCTTTGAAATCTTCGGAGGCGATTTTTTTCGCATATTCGGTATAATCGTAAACGGTTGTCTTTCCTTTGGTAATGGTAAAAGGAACGGAAACTTCGCCGTAATATTGCGTATCGAAATCGTCCATTGTAATTAAGACGCTTGCCGTTCCGACGTGTTCGTTATCGCTATATACCGTGTTGTAATGCCCGTAGCTGCCGATAATGCTGATTGCCGGACAAAACGACGAAAACTTCTCGTCGTATTCCTTCGTCGTATATTCTATGTTTACGTTTTCGGGTGCAAGCTTTTTTCTGACGTACTGTTTGCCGACTGCGGTGTTTTCGATATTCTCCAAGGGCTTGTCAAAGGTATATACGTTGCCTTCGTTTATAAACTTCGTCGTGGAGTTAAAGCTGTTAAAATTATAAACGATTCCCCGTTTGGTTATGGAAAAATCCCCGTGATTTTCTATATAACCCCTGTTGTCTATCATGCCGCTCGCGACAACGCCCGTGGAATATAACGAACCGTCGACGATAATTCTACCGTTGTTTATCAGTTTTCCGTATACGGTAACACATTGGTTGCCGAGTATTCTCAAAGTCTTGCCTTCCGGTATGGATAGCGTTTCGTCTTCCGCAATTTCCACCGTTGCCCACAATTCGAAATCCCCGTAATTAGGATCGTTTATATAACTTAAAAATTCTTCGTATCGATATATCTTCGCAGAGCCCGGCAAAATGGTAAAATAGAGATCTACGCTTCCCGTGCAGTATTTGTTTTCCGGCTTTGCGGTAATGATAAGCTTAGCCGTATTCCCCGCGTTAACGTTGTTTTCGTATGTGAAAATAAAATCGCTCGAGCTGACGCTTTGACCGTTTACTTTGAAATAAAAATCTTTCGGATCAAACTTTATTTCTTTTCCCGAATAAACGAATTGAGTGTCCGCAATGGGGTTGGTGACAATCATCTCTTTCGCAAATACCTCTTTTTTCGCATTATCTTTGTCCCCGAAAACAGAACACGAAGCAAGCAAAACGACCGCAAACGAAAGGATAAAAATTAAAACGACTATTCTTAAACTTTTTTTCACACAACTCTCCACAGCATATATTTATTATATTTTCGATTATAGAATTTTTTTTATAAACTGTCAACTTTCATTAAAAATAGCGTTTTGCCATATAAAACCATTTGCGCCATATTCTGCCCGTCAACGCAATCTCTTAGCTGCCCTAAATACAAAAACCAACGCAAAAACCTCTCCTCCGTCGCTTTTTCCAACAATCCCGTTACTCTATGCAAAAGAAAATTCACCCGTATTTTATGCGAAATACATAAATCTAAAATACACTGCGCAAATAAACATACCCCATATAAAGAAAACACCCAACCGGACTTTAGTGTTCAGTTGGGTATATTTTGAGAGTAATTGATGAAAAGGATACAAAATCAAAAGCGGAAGATTTTAGGCAAAAACAGATGACTTTTTGCTCTATCGGTTTCAATTTTAACGATAGGTCGATTTGCACCTTAACCTCTTTATACTTTGGCACCACAATTGGCGCAGAATTTAGCCCCCGCCGTTACAGGCTCACCACATTGAGTGCAAAATGCGGGTTTTTTAATTTCGATTTTACTGCCACATTCAGGACAGAACTTTGAATC
>JBJFAO010000198.1:0-8072 GCA_051887955.1 Christensenellales bacterium | reverse complement strand
CTGGTTGTCGAGGGATAAAGAACAGGTCGCGAAATACGAAGCCGATCCCGATTGCGGATACGTGCTTTGCATAGGATATTATCTTCATTTCTTCCGCGGCTTGATGAAGATGTACGGAAAAGACGCAAAGAGTATTGCGCCGGATTTTAAGATAATGATTGCCGTCGGAGGAGACGATCCGGTAAGCAATCGCGCGGTGCTCGCGGCAAAACTCAACGATTTTTACCTCGGTTTGGGGTTGAAGCCCGAATTTAAGGTGTATCCCGAAGCGAGACACGAAATCCTGAACGAAATAAACAAGGACGAAGTTTATGCGGATTTTGCTAAATTTATCGATTCCGCATTTCACGTCGGAGAATAATTTATGAAAAAAACCGTTAACCTGTTGCTTATTTTAGTTGCGGTCGTTTTGACGGCGTGTACGCTCGTCGCCTGCAACGGCAAAAACGAGGAAGTCGAGGTGTTGCCGGCGCAGACGGTGCACGTCGCTTCGGTGGCCGATTTTACCAATATGCGCAATTATCTCGGCAAAGCGTATTCTAATTATACGTTCGTACTCGACGACGATATCGATTTGAGCGGCGTCGAAGAGTGGACGCCGATAGGCGATTCGGTAGAAAACGCTTTTTGCGCCACCTTCGACGGAAACGGGAAATCGGTAAACAACCTTAGTTTCCGCGGTTGGAATTCCGACGGATCGCCAAAGATAGAAAATCTCGGTGCGGAAAGCCTGGAAAATACCACTTCTTTCCCGACGATGGCGATTTTCGGCTATTCCGCAAACGCAACCTTCAAAAACGTATCCGTAAATAACGTCGATTTCGAGTTTTATGCCGATAACGGGTTTTCTTATACGGCAGGACTCGTCGCATACAACGTCGGAGCGAGCGTATTCGAGAATATATCCGTTAGCGGCAATATAAAATTCAATAACGTTTACGTTAAAAAGAACACGTATAACAACGCTGGCGAACGTCAGGGCGCGGTATATTCTTGCGACGCTACGATATACGCCGGAGGAATAAACGCGTACACGAACGGAAACTCCGTTTTTAACAACGTTAGTTGCGACGTAAATTTCAACAACGATTTTACCAGGGCATATCTTTATAATAAGGATAACGCCGAACCGGAGGAAATAGAGGCCGACGCGGTTGTGGAAGGATACAGAGTGGAGGGCTACGTCGACGACGCTTCGGCGGCTCCGTCGCAGGTGTTCGTTGGGGGCGTTTGCGCGGTCGCGAAGTCCGGTGAAATCAAAAATTCGTATTTTAGCGGAGATATCGACGTGTATGCTAAAAGCGTATATGCCGGAGGCATAGTCGGAGCGGGATACGGAACCACCGTTACGGAATGTACCGTGGAAGGTGCCTCCGCCGTGTCGGGAGCTCACGTTAAAAGCGCCGTCGGCGGAATTATAGCTCTTGCCGACGATTGCGACGTATCCTACGGTACCGTTAAAGATTTTACTGTAAAATCGGGCAACTATCTCAACGCTCAGTCCATGAGCGTGGGCGGAATTTTTGCTTTTGCGTGTAATGCCGCCGATATAAGCGACAGCGAAGTGGAGACGTTAAAGGCCACCGTTGATTTCAAATATGCTACCGTAGGCGGTATCGGAGGGGTTTTGAGAGACGCGAAATTGTCCTCCTCTGAGTGCCGCGGAGCCGATTTCAAAATAACCGCAAGAGCGGTTACGAAAGAAAACTGCGAGTCTATTTTCGCTACCGTAGTAAACGCGGTATATAACAACGCTCTTCTCGACTCGGACAATTCTGCCGATTCAGTTAAAGTATTTCTCGGCGCGGAAAATTGGAACGCGACCAACCGTTATTCGACGAAAAATTCTACGTCGTACGTAGATGAAAACGGGAAACCCGGCATAAGACTTTTTGAAAAAGACAGAACGGATAAATTCGTTTACGTCTTTGCCGAAAAGCAGGGAGAGGATTTGCGCGTGAGCGTTTATAACGAGGAGCTGACGTTGTTGTCGGAAGCCGTGTATGCAAGGAACGAGGGCTTCGAGGCGAGCGAAAATATGGCGCAGAGTTATTTAGACGTTTATTTCGAGGCGGGCGTCGGTTTTAAGGCGGCGACGAGCGGAGCTTTGACGGCGGAAGGACGAGACATAGCCGGATACGAATACAGAAGCGGAACCCCTTCCATTCCGGCGTAAGAGTGAAAAAGATAACGATTTATCCGTAAAACAGGCATAAAAAGGGTTGACAAAATCTATACTTATTGGTATTATATCAAGGAAGTAGATATGCGTCTCACCTTTGTCCGCAGGATAAACGGTTTCTTAAAATTTATGGATTTAAGAAAAGATGTGTATTTACGCACATCTTTTTTTATGGAGGAAAGGAATTATTTTTAAGGATTTAGCCATTAACGGTAGCATTACCGATAAGGAAGTTCGTCTCATCGACGAAAAGGGTACGCAGTTAGGGATAATGAGTAAATCGGAGGCGCAACGTATTGCCGATTTCCGAAACCTCGATCTTGTCAACATATCTCCGACGGCAAAGCCGCCCGTATGCAAAATTATGGATTACGGCAAATATCGTTTTGATATGATTAAGAAGGATAAAGAGTCCAAAAAAGCGCAAAAGGTTATTGAAATTAAAGAAATAAGACTTTCTCAGACCATCGACGTGGGAGACATCAACACGAAAGCAAAACACGCAAGGTCGTTTTTGGAAGATGGCAACAAGGTCAAAGTTACGCTTAAAATGTACGGCAGACAGCTGTCGCATCCGGAAATAAGCGTGGAAGTACTGAACGGTTTCTTCGAACTGGTAAAGGACGTAGGAACCATCGATAAAAAGCCTACTACGGAGGGTAGAGCCGTTACGATGATGCTCAGCCCTTTGAAAAAATAAACATATAAGGAGATTTGGATTATGCCCAAAATGAAAACTCACAGCGGCGCGAAAAAGCGTTTCAGATTCACCGCAAACGGAAAGCTCAAGAGAGCTAAACAAAACAAGAACCATATACTTAATAAGAAAACCACCAAGAGGACCAGAAACCTCCGTAAAGGCGGATATGTCGACGCAACTCAGGCCAAGACGATTTCCAATATGATAATAGGGCAGAAATAGGAGGTAAGTAAAAATGAGAATAAAGAGAGCGGTAAACGCAGTTAAGAAAAGAAGAAAAATAATGAGAAGAGCCAAAGGTTATTTCGGCTCCAAGAGTAAACTTTACAGAGTAGCCAGACAGGCGGTTATGAAGAGTATGCAGTATGCATACGTGGGCAGAAAGCTCAAAAAGAGAGATTTCCGCCAGATTTGGATAGCTCGTATCAACGCCGCGGCGAGAATGAACGATATTTCGTATTCCCGTCTTATGCACGGACTTAAAGTCGCGGGCATCGACCTCAACCGCAAGGTGCTTGCCGATTTGGCGGTAAACGACGCCGAAGCGTTCGCGGGCGTTTGCGCGAAAGCAAAAGAGGCTCTTCAAAAGTAAATAAAAAACGCCTCGGAAAAAAACGAGGCGTTTTTTGTATCTTTCGGGACACACTAACGGGGCAATATATATGGTAATAACGAGTACCGCCAACGAAAAAATCAAAAGGCTGCGCGCGCTTTGCAGGGATAAGAAATATCGCGTGTTGTACGGCGAATATGTAGCCGAGGGTACTATTATTGCAAAAGATATGCCGGACGAGGACGTCACCGGAGTATACTTGAGAGAAAGTGAAAGCGAGCGGTTGCAGGAATATTTCAACCCCGACAAGACCTTTGTGGTAAAGAACGAGATTTTTGATTCGGTCGCGGATACGAAAACGCCGTCCGGCGTAATTGCCACCTTGAAGATACCGCAACGTAAAGAAATATCCGGAGACGTCGCTTTGCTTTTATGCGGATTGAGCGACGCGGGCAACGTCGGTACGATAATACGTACGGCTTGCGCAAGGGGAATAAATACGGTGTTATGCGTCGATACCGCCGATCCGTATTCTCCCAAATCGGTAAGGGCAAGTATGGGCGGCATCGCAAAAGTAAACGTAGTTATATGCGATTACGAGGAGGCGTTTCGTATTATCGAAGGTTACGCCCTTGTAGTGCTCGATATGGGCGGTATATGTATCTACGACTACAAAAAAGATGGCAAAACCGTTATTGCCGTCGGCAACGAAGCGCATGGGGTTCCGCGCGTAGTAAAGGAAAAATGCGCAGTTAGCTTGAGTATACCGATGGTTGAAGACGGCGTGGAAAGTCTTAACGCCGCAGTATCTGCGGCAATAGCTATGTATTTATTATGATTTATTAAGGAGGCTACTATCTAATGAGCGGACACAGTAAATGGGCGAATATAAAGAATAAAAAAGGCAAAGCGGACGCCGCACGCGGCAGCGTGTTTACCAAGCTCGGACGCGAGCTTGCGGTCGCCGTAAAGGCAGGGGGACCCGATCCCAACAGCAATTCGCGTTTAAGGGACGTCATTTCCAAGGCGAAAGCAAGCAACATGCCCAACGATACGATAATGCGTTCGATAAAGAAAGCGAGCGGAGAGCTCAACGCGGTTAATTACGAAGACATGCAATACGAGGGATACGCTTCGGGCGGAGTGGCGGTTATCGTGGAGGCTCTTACCGACAACAAAAACCGTACCGCAGGGGACGTGAGACACGCTTTCGATAAGTGCGGCGGCGCTTTGGGAAGCAACGGCTGCGTGAGTTATCTTTTTAAGAAAAAAGGTCTTATCGTCGTAGAAGCTGGCAAATTTTCCGAAGACGATATGATGATGACGGTGCTTGAGGCGGGCGGAGACGACGTCATGTCCGACGAAGACGTATACGAAGTATATACGATGCCTCAGGATATGGGCAAGGTAAGAGACGAGCTTGAAAAAGCGGGATGCTCTATTATAAGCGCGGAAACGGGATATTTCCCCGACGATTACGTTACCCCTTCGGCAGACGCGCTTCCCGCGATAGAAAAACTTATCGGCATGCTCGAGGATCTGGACGACGTTCAGAACGTATATCACAACGCGGAGCTGCCGGAAGAGGATGAGGAAGACTAAGGTTATGTTCGACGTAGAAAAGTTATGTTCGGAAGTTAAAAGTGCAAGCTATGCCTTCGCAAAAGTAACGACGGAGCAGAAAAACGCCGTTTTAGCTAAGATTAAGCAAAACGTTCTCGAAGCGCAGGAAGAAATTTTCGATTGTAACCGAAAAGATTTGGCCAACGCCTGCGAAAACGGACTTAAAGACGCGTTTATAGACAGACTTACGTTGAATAAAAAGCGTATCGACGTTATGCTTGCCGGTATTGACGACGTGATTGCCGTGCCCGATTACGTGGGTATGGTGGAAGAAAGCTATACCGTCAAGAGCGGACTTTCGATAAAAAAGGTGCACGCTCCTCTCGGAGTAGTGGGTATCATTTACGAATCGCGCCCCAACGTAACGGTAGACGCCGCCGTTTTGTGTATAAAAAGCGGCAACGGAGTCGTTCTTAAGGGGGGAAAAGAAGCGATAAATACCAACAGAAAGCTCGTTGAGATTATGCGTAAGGCGTTCCTACAGTGCGGAATGAACGGAGACGTCGTAGGTTTCGTCGACGGCACGGAAAGAGAGCTTACATCGCGCATGCTCGCTTGCTCCGATTGTATCGACGTCGTTATTCCCAGAGGCGGTGAAAAATTAAAAAAATTCGTTCTCGAATCGGCGACTATGCCCGTTATAGCTTCGAGCGGCGGCAACTGTCACGTTTACGTGGAAAAAACTGCGGACAAAGACATGGCTAAGAAAATCGTTCTTAACGCGAAGGTGTCCCGTCCGTCGGTATGCAATGCCGCGGAAACTTTGCTTATAGACAGGGATATAGCGGACGTTTTGCCGGAAATTCTGACGGCGTTGCAAAGTAAGAACGTAGAGATAAGAGGGACGGAAGAGGTCGCCGGAATTTTTCCTTCGACCAAAGTCGTCGACGATAAAGAGTTTTATACCGAATACGAAGATTTGATAATAAAAGTAAAAGTGGTGTCGGGCGAAGAAGAAGCGATAGCGCATATAAACCGTTACGGCACTCACCACAGCGACGCGATAGTTACTTCCGACGAAGAAGCGGCGAAGAGGTTTTGTACCGAAGTGGACAGCGGAGCGGTATACGTCAACGCAAGCACGCGATTTACCGACGGATACGAGTTCGGTTTGGGCGCGGAAATGGGTATATCCACTCAAAAGCTGCACGTAAGAGGACCGATAGGACTTAAGGAGCTGACGTCTGTCAAGTACGTGGTAACGGGGAACGGAACCGTTCGGGAATAAAAGATTTTACTGCCGGTTGCGCAAAGCAATCGGCTTTTTTATGTCTAAAAAAGCTATATAGTCTAATATATTACATTGATAGATTAAGTCAAAATAATTGATTTTATCGTATGATTTTGGTATAATTTATTTTGATTTTAGAATTAACGGCGTTTTATAAGCGTACGGGAGATATATATGAGAAGAATAGCGGTATTGACAAGCGGCGGCGACGCCCCCGGAATGAATGCGGCGATAAGAGCCGTGGTAAGATACGCAATCAACGAAAATATAGAAGTTTACGGCGTCGAGGAGGGATACGACGGTCTCATTAAGGGCAATGTGTTCGGACTTGACAGACGCTCGGTTTCCGATACTATTCAAAAGGGCGGAACTATTCTCAGAACGGCGCGTTGTCCCGAATTCAAAGAAAAAGAATACAGACAAAAGGCGTACGACGTTTTGCAGGCGTACGGAATCGAGGGACTCGTGGTGATAGGAGGGGACGGATCTTTCAGAGGAATGAAGGATTTGTACGACGATTTCGGCGTTCCTTGCGTAGGAATCCCCGGCACCATAGACAACGATCTCGCCTATACCGACTATACTCTCGGATTCGATACCGCGGTAAATACCGTGCTCGGAGCGATAAACAATATCCGCGACACGATGACCGCGCACAACAGAGCGTGCATAATTGAAGTTATGGGAAGAAAGTGCGGGGATATAGCCGTGTATTCCGGACTTGCGGGAGGAGCGGAAATAATACTCGTGCCCGAAATGCCCATAGATATCGACGCAATATGTAAGACGATAAGACAGGACAAGATAAAAGGCAAAAGCTCGGTAATAATCATTCTTGCCGAAGGCGTGTGTCCGTGTCTCGAACTGAAAGAGCAAATTCTGGAAAAAATCAGCGACATACAGATAAGAACCGTAAAATTGGGTTATATTCAGAGAGGGGGCGCGCCCACTATGGCGGACAGGATACTTGCCGCGCGTTGCGGAGTGCGAGCGGTCGAGCTTTTGAAAAATCCCGATTGCGGAGGAAGAGTAGTGGGAATTAAAGACAACTCCATTATAGATATGGAGATAAGCGAAGCTCTCGCTATTCCGCGTAAATTCGATAAAAACCTTTATAAGGTAGCCACCATATTAGGCAAATAAAATATACATTCGGAGGTAACAATGAAAAATTTAGTTGGAGCATGTATGTTCGGGCAATCCGGCGGGCCCACTTCCGTCATCAACGCAAGTGCGGCAGGCGTGTTCATCGAAGCGTTGCAGCAAAAAAACATAACCAAAGTTTACGGCGCTGCCAATGGCATAAAGGGTGTTCTCGACGAGAATTTTTATGAAATAAACCGTGAAGAGACGGAGGAGCTGCTTCTTCTCAAAAACACTCCCAGCTCCGCTTTGGGTTCGGTAAGATATAAACTCAAATCGGTGGAGGAGGACGATACCGATTATAAACGCATACTCGAAGTTTTCAAAAAATACAACGTCAGATATTTTTTCTATAACGGCGGAAACGACAGTATGGATACCTGCAACAAGATAAGTAAGTATCTCTTGAGCAGCGGTTACGAATGCAACATTATCGGCGTGCCGAAAACTATAGACAACGACCTTTACGGAACCGATCACTGCCCCGGCTACGGCTCGGCGGCGAAGTACGTCGCTACCACCATGATGGAGCTTTATCTCGACGCCACGGTTTACAACAAAGGACAGATTACCATCGTTGAAATAATGGGACGTAACGCGGGTTGGCTTACGGCGGCAAGCGCTCTCGCTTCCTATAAGG
>JBJFAO010000197.1:0-8076 GCA_051887955.1 Christensenellales bacterium | reverse complement strand
AACAGAAAAACGTGAAAGAACTCCGGCCTATTCTGGCCGCGATGAACCCTGCCGATATCGCTTTATTTTTGAGCGAAGTGGACGAGGCCAATCTTCCTTTGGTTTTTCGACTGTTGCCGAAGGACCTCGCCGCGGAAGCCTTCGTCGAAATGGACAGCGACCTGCAAGAGCTTCTTATCGCGTCCTTTTCCGATAAAGAACTTAAAATAATTATAGACGAGCTGTTCCTCGACGATACAGTGGATATTATCGAAGAAATGCCGGCAAACGTCGTAAGACGTATACTGAACCAATCCGATTCGGCTACCAGAACCGCAATTAACGAAATTTTACAGTATCCGGAAGACAGCGCGGGAAGCCTTATGACCATAGAGTACGTATGGTTGAAAAAGGACATGACGGTAGAGGACGCTTTCGCAAGAATACGAAAGACGGGCGTCGATAAAGAGACTATATATACCTGCTACGTTACCGACTCGAACCGATTTTTATTGGGGCTCGTCACGGTAAAGACCTTACTCCTCAATTCGTACGAAACGAAAATAGAGGACATAATGGAAACCAACATTATCTACATCGACACGCACACGGACAAGGAAGAAGTCGCGAATATGTTCAATAAATACGACTTTTTGGCTATGCCCGTCGTAGATAAGGAAAAGCGATTGGTAGGAATAATAACCGTAGACGACGCAATGGACGTAATGACGGAGGAGGCAACCGAAGATATATCCAAAATCGCCGCCGTAACTCCTACCGAAAAACCGTATCTGAAAACGAGTATCTGGCGTTTGTGGCTGAGCCGCGCGCCCTGGCTGCTCGTCCTTATGCTGAGCGCCACGTTTACGGGACTTATAATAAAGCATTACGGTACGGTAGCCGCCGACGTTCTTCTCACGGCGTGTATGCCCATGCTTACCGGAACGGGCGGAAACGCGGGAAGTCAGGCTTCCGCCACCATCATCCGCGGAATAGCCCTCGAAGAAATAGCTCCGTCGGATATTTTCCGAGTAATGTGGAAAGAAATCAGGGTTTCCGTTCTTCTCGGCACGACGCTTGCCGTGGCTTGTTTTGCAAAGCTCATGGCGGTAGACAGGCTTTACGCTATCCCCAACGGTTTCGTCTATTCGGCGATAATATGCGTAACCTTGATAATTACGGTTTCCATAGCGAAAGTAGTAGGCTGTATTCTCCCCATAATCGCAAAAAAACTTCGCCTCGACCCCGCGGTCGTCGCCAGTCCCTTTATATCCACTATAGTGGACGCTCTGTCCCTTTTGGTATACTACAATATCGCGATAGCTTTGCTTACTCCCCTCGGCGTGCTGTAATATCCGTCGCGTCCTCCTTTAAGTAAGCCTGTTGCAAAAAAACTCTTCCCGTGTTATAATTTATCGGTAGAATAAATATTCTATCGATAACTAATATACAAGGGAGTTTTTTTATGGCAAAAAAACAACGCATCATGATTATCGTGGCTATAGCGTTATTTGCGGTTATTTTCGCCGTCCTATTGACGTTAGCGACGATTTACGACCTCGAAATAAGCAAAATACTCACTAAAAACGCTCTTCCGGCAGGCTCGTATTTTTCCACAAGCGGATTCGGGCTCTTTTTCGAAGCGGTGGGCAGTGCGCCTATTTACCTTATGGCAGCGGTAGGAGCCACTATAGCGTTCTGGTGGAGTTTGCGTAAAAACAAAAAATTCTGGTCGATAGCCTTGCCTATAGTATTCGGAGTAATAACGTTCGCAGCGGTATTGTTTTTCGTAAAAGACATTTTTTCCTACGTCGGCGAACACATGCACGACGCAGAATATATGTCCAACGGATACGTGCTCGCTCTCTCCTGCCTCGTCGCGGCGATAATTTCCTTACTTCTCATACTCTGCTGGAAACAAATCAAGCCGGAGGATAACGACAAGCTCATAAAGCTTTCTCTCGTTATACTTTGCGCCCTCGCAGGTTATCTTATCATACATTTTATAAAAGGTCCGATAGGTCGCATGCGTTTCCGCGCAATGAATTACAGCGACGAATACGGCTTCGAAATGTACACCCGTTGGTACGTCGTGAACGGAAAGAGAAACCTCGTTCCTCTCGTGCACGGAGTGGAAATAAGCGATTCCTGCAAGTCCTTCCCGTCGGGACACACATATTCGGCGGCATTGTTGTACACCCTCTTGTGCTTGCCCGATTTGCTCGAAAAATGGAACAAAAAATGGATAAAAGCGATTCTGTACGTAATAACCGTAGGCTTTACGGGCATGGTGGCAATCAGCAGAATACTCGTAGGCGCGCACTATATGAGCGACGTTCTTTTCGGCGGAACGCTCTCCTTCCTCTGTATGACTATAGGAAGAGAAATATTCGTTTTCAAAGGCTCGCACGTTAAAGCTCTGTTTGCAAAAAAACAATCCGCAGACGAAGCGGCGGAGGAAGCCGCGGTTGCGGAAAACGCCGACGTTGCGACAGAAAACTGATATATAATCGCAAAGCGCTTTCTAAAATTATCCCGCGGACGACTCCGCGGGATTTTTTACGTCGTTTATCGGGCGGAAAAAGCCTTTTCCATTATCGCTCCGACCTTTACAAACGAATTAAAAAAATTTTTTAATTTCAAAAACCGCCTTTACAACCGACCGCCGGATAGGGTATAATATCGTCATGTTTTTACGGAGGGCAACAAATGAAAAAAGGCTTCAGCAGTTCGTTATACGCCAAACTGCAAACGGAAAAAATTCTTGAAAGAATATCTAAATTCGACAACAAACTCTATCTCGAATTCGGAGGAAAGCTTTTCGACGATATGCATGCGGCGAGAGTTCTGCCGGGCTTCGAATACAACGCCAAAATAAACATTCTGAAACAGCTCAAGGACAAAGCGGAAATAATTTTCGTAATAAGCGCGGGCGATATAGAGCGCAACAAAATACGCGCCGATTTCGGCATAACCTACGGCGACGACGTATTAAGACTTATCGATAAAATACGCGGAATGGGAATAATGATAAATTCCGTCGTAGTCACCCAATACAGCGGACAGTCCGCCGCCGACGTGTTTTTGCACAAGCTCGAACGCCGCGGTGAAAAAACCTATATCCATCGCTACACAAAAGGGTATCCTACCGACGTGGATACCATAGTAAGCGACGAAGGCTACGGAGCAAACCCGTATATAGAAACCACCCGTCCTCTCGTCGTAGTAACCGCGCCCGGTCCCGGCAGCGGAAAACTCGCCACGTGCCTTAGTCAGCTCTATCACGAATATAAACGCGGAGTTAAAGCCGGCTATGCCAAATTCGAAACCTTCCCTATCTGGAATTTGCCTTTGAGGCACCCGACCAACGTTGCGTACGAAGCGGCGACTGCGGATCTTGGAGATATAAATATGATAGATCCCTTCCATCTCGACGCCTACAACGTAAAAACCGTAAACTATAATCGCGATATAGAGTGTTTCCCGATAGTACGCAGTATTCTTTCTAAAATAACGGGCGACGAAAACCTCTACCGTTCTCCCACCGATATGGGGGTAAACATGGCGGGATTTGCCATTACCGACGACGAAGCGGTAAGTCAGGCGAGTCGTCAGGAGATTATACGCCGCTATTACAAGGCGAGCTGCGATTACAAACAAGGTCTTTGCGAAGAAACCACGCCGCAAAGAATACGCATTCTTATGAACGACCACAAAATTTCCATCTCGGAAAGAAGGGTAGTCAACCCCGCCTTGAAAAAGGCGGAGGAAAGCGGAAATTCCGCCGTAGCGATAGAATTGCCGGACGGGACGGTTATTGCCGGCAGAACCACACACCTTATGACGAGCAGCTCTTCCGCCGTACTCAACGCGATAAAGACTATGGCTCACATAGCCGACGAAGCGCTGTTGCTTTCCCCCGAAATTCTCAATCCTATCATAAAGCTGAAAAAAGAGGTGCTCAAAAGCGACAAATGCCGTCTCAATCTCGCGGACGTGCTTACCGCCCTGAGTATATGCGCGGCAAGTGACGAAACGGTAAAATCGGCATACGACAAGTTGAGCGAGCTCAAGGATTGCGAGGCGCACTCTTCCTGTATGCTGCCGGAAATAGATATGAGTATGTTCAGAAAGCTCGGCATAAACGTAACCTGCGAACCTCAGTTTGCAACGAAATCACTCTTTAACGCTTAATATTTTACCTTGAACAACTAAAAAAGCCGAATCGATAAGTTCGATTCGGCTTTTTCTCCGTTTATATCGTCAATAACAGGTTTTTTCTATAAAGCGATAGAAAAACTGAGTGCCCTTAACCAGACTGGATACCTTACACCTCTCGTCCTTCGAGTGAATGCGGTTCTGGTCGTCCGCCTCCATTTCGAGCGGACCGAAGCGGAATACGCTGTCGCTTATTTTATTGTAATATTTAGCGTCGGAAGCCGCTATGAACGGATAAGGAGTACAGACGTAGCCGAACACCTCGTCCACCGCGTCGACGATATTCTTATACGTCTCGTTTTCCACGCTCTCCATCGCTACGGGCTCGAACGCCCTCCCCATTACGGTCACTTCGATGTTTTTACCCACGACTTTCTTGATATATTTTATTACTTCCTCCGTGCTCTGCCCCATATTTACTCTGACGTTGACTACCGCGCTTGCCGTGTTGGGTACGACGTTCGTCGCGTCCGAGCCTTTCAGCTGGGTAAACGCGAACGTAGTGCGGAAAAGACTATTCATAATGGGATTTATGCGACACACGACCGCTTTGAGAAGGGGAGACAGTATATCCCTGTTTACAAACAAGAATTTATAACCAAAGCACATATAAGGAGCGAGATTGTCGAAGGTCTGCTTTATGGGTTTGGACCAGTACGCTTTCATGGGCATATGCGACAGATAAAACACCGCTTCTCCGATAGAATCAACCGAACTGCGTTTTTTGGGGGAAGACGCGTGCCCTCCGTTCATCGTCGAAGTGAGCTTTAAGTCTATATAACCCTTTTCGCACGTACCTATCGCCGCGACGTTGCGGTTTACGCCCAGCATCCTTCCGTCCATAATAACTCCGCCTTCGTCCACGACGTATTCCGTTCTTATCCCTTTGTCGACGAAATAGTCAACTATCTTGCAGGCGCCGTTAATGCCCATAAGCTCTTCGTCGTGTCCGAAACAAAGATAAATTCCTCTCGTCGGCAGCTCTTTTTCGAGCAATTTTTCCAATCCCTCCAGAAGAGCTATCATGTGACCTTTCATATCGAGACTGCCGCGACCGTAAATATAGCCGTCCTTTATCTCTCCGCCGAACGGCTCTACGCTCCACTCCTCACGGTTGGCGGGCACAACGTCCTGATGGGACAAAAAACACGCCGGCAAAAGGGTTTCGTCCTTTCCCTTTATGTAATAAACTAAGCTGTGACCGTTAATAACCGTCTTTTCCGCATATTTATGCAAAAGAGGATACGTCTTTTCCAAAAAGTCGGCATACGCGTCGAAAGCAGAAAAATCGCCCTCGTCTCCGGGTACGCTGACGGTAGGAATTTGTATCGCCTCCGCCAAATGCTCCGATACCGTATTTTCGTCTGTTTCTACGGGAACGTAATCCGCTCTCTCCTTATTTACCGGACGAGTAAACGCCGTCCTGAGCAACATAAAAGCCAACAACGTGACGAAAGCTCCCGCAATACACAAGCCTATTATTCCGCCGACAGACATTCCAACCTCCTGTTTATCCTGTTTTTTATTCGTTTGTAATATTATATCCAAAAAATCGACGCAAAGTCAACGCCATAATCCGCATTTATCCGTATCGAAGTTCAATTTTTAATAAAAACAAGTCTTTTAGGTAGCCTTAACCCTTGGTTGCGCTCCCGACGCGGTGAAAAATTAAACAGTTATCCACAAATATTCACCGACTTATCCACATTATGCAAAGTTATCCACAAAAAATCGCCGTTTTGTAGCTTTGCCACATTTATCCACAATCGCGGATGAAATATTTTACATTGCTTTCCGACGGCGGAAAGTGTTTACAAAGCTTGTTTTTTATTTTAGAATATAGATATGAAAAAAACCGTCGCGATAGTTATCTGCATACTGCTGGCGTTTTTTCTCTTCGGTTGCTCCGGAGAGAAATTTTCCGATATAGTAATATCCGCGGAGGACGTTTTCGACGCGCCCGAAGGAGAATACACTCTCCGATACTCCATACCGGATTTTGACAAATATAACGAAAAATTCGCGCTCGACCTGCAGGTTACCGCTTTCGACGAAAACAACAAGCTCGTCCCCGTGACAAACAACAGGACGATAAACGTGGAGGCGGACAAGGTCTATTACGTAACCGTTTTTCTCTCTTCTACCGTCGGAGAGGTCGCTTCCGTAAAAAAGAGCTTTACCGTGACCGCCGTAAAAACTCCCCGCAAAGTGGTTTTCTTTACCGGAGCGAAAGTACATAAAGAAATATCGACTCCGTACGGCGGCAGTCTCGAGCTTAACGATTATTTGCCTGTACCCGACACCTACACTATGACGGGCACGGGCGTCAAACAAACCATTATATCCAAAAAGTGGGTAATAGAAATCGACGGAAAACAATGCGATCTTACCGCCGATCACCTGAAAAATATAACCGAGAACCTCACGATAAGGGCGAAATACGAATATAAAGTGGAGTATCAAGAAATAACGATAGACTTCGTAAACGGAGAAGGCGCCGGTTTTACGCCGCCGATAACTCAGCTTTGCGGGCAGGAAATCGCAAAACCGAGCTCCCCCGAACGAGCGGGCTACGTTTTCGACGGCTGGTACAAAGACGCGGAATATAAAGAAATTTTTGCCTGGAAAAACACCTCGTCGATTCTTTCCGACGTTACTCTTTACGCAAAGTGGTTAAAGTACGACGACGACGAATACGAAAAATACTTTTTATACGAAGCCTGCGTCGACGACGACGGATACGACTACTATAAGGTCGCTCTCGACCGTAATTCTTCTTTCCCCGACGATATTGTAGTCCCTTGCGGACATGAAAACGTACCCGTAAGAGGCTTTTTCAACAATCCGTCCGACGTTTTCCCGTACAAAACTCAAGGGGCTTTCGAGAATACCGCGATAAAGTCGGTCGTATTGCCGGAAGGTTTTACGTACGGCAGTCAGAACGCCTTCAAAGACTGTTCTCTTCTTACCTCCGTTACGTTCGAAGGAACGAATCTTCTCGACGTCGGCTCGGGCGCGTTCTACGGTTGTACTTCCCTTTCCGAAATAAAACTTCCCGATAGCGTTACGAAAATAGGCGACAGCGCGTTTTACGGCTGCTCGTCTCTCGTCTCCGTAGCTTTGCCGGCGGCTCTGACAAGACTTTCCTCGTATATGTTTAAGGATTGCGTCAGTCTCGCGGAAATAGCTTTGCCCGATTCCGTGAAAGAAATTTACTCTTCGTTCGTCGGTTGTACGGCTCTCGCATCCGTCTCAATAGGAAAAACTTCTTCCCTCCGTTACATTTCCAACGGTTCTTTCGACGGATGCGTAAATCTTAAAGAAATCACTTTGCCGTACCGCTTTAAGGATCAATCCTCCGTTGCGGAAATTTTCAAAGGACTCGAAATTACTATTTTTTATCACGAGCGTCCCGAAGAGGAATAGGTATTCAGAAGCTCGGTCAAAGTCTCTATATGTAGCTCTTCGTCGATAATTATCCTTTTTATCATCTCCTTGACCTCGTCGTTACGACTCCTTGCGACAACCGTTTTATAATCGCTTATCGCTTGTTTTTCCGCGTTTATAGCGGTCTTTATCATAAGAACGGGGTCTTTTGCATAATTGACGTAATTCCCTTGCCAGTAGTTGTAGTTGCCGCCTATATAAGGCGTTCCGCCCAAAGCCGCCACCGCCGTGCCGAGCAGCTCGTGGTGCTTCATCTCCGTAATGCCTATGCACTCGAAACACTTCGATAGCTCCGGATACTTTTCTTTGGACACGTAGCTGTAATAAATATAATTCATCACCGCCGTCGTTTCGCTCTCCCTGCCGCCGTAAACGGGCATAAGGAGTTTTATTTCGTTTATATCTCTCTCCGAAGGGGTTACTTCGGGATAC
>JBJFAO010000196.1:0-1736 GCA_051887955.1 Christensenellales bacterium | reverse complement strand
AGGTCTTACGCCGTCGACCAGTCCGCTGAAGCTTATGGTCGCGCTGTAAAATCCGCCGCTGTATCTGTTGTCGTCGTAGTTGGGCATAATAGAGGCGCTTATGTGTTTCCTCGTAATATACCAGTTTTTGACGTTGTTACTTATTCTGTAGTTGCCGCTCAGCTGCGTAAGGGTGGCGGTATAATAGGTATCCGCTCCGTCCTTTACCTTGACGTCTTTCGCCGTCAGCGTCCCCGTCAATTCTTTCGCCGCTTTCGTTCCGGCGCGCGTTATTATTATCTTTCCCGTTCCGCTTTCGTAATCCTCGTAATAAACTTTACCGTCGACGGTAGAATAACTACCGCTTGCCGCCGCTATCCAGTTGGATACTATCGTATGATTCTGTCCGTCGAACACTACGGAAAAATCACCGTCGGTATCTCCCGAAAGGGACCAGACGACGGTAATGGGTTTCGGCGTTATCGTAAGAGAAATACTCTTCAGCGCCAACGAATAGTTGCTGTAATTTTTTCCGCCGTAAGCAAACGCAACGCTGTTTACGCTCGGCGTATAACTTGCGGCGTCGTAAGCCGTAAACGAGAAAGCCACGCTTCCGGTCGAATTGAAATTGAACGAGCCGGTGGAAAGAGCCGTTCCCGACGTAGTCGTATTTACGGTCGTACCTGCGGCCATATTCGACATAAAAGTATCGACCGACACTTTGATATTGCCGGCGGTGCCGTCGTATATAATATCGTTGGTAAAGAATCCGTTTGCAAAAAAGTTGCTTATCGTTATTACCGAAGTGTAGCCGGTATAGAGATATACGTTTGTTCCGCTCGCGCCCGACGTGGCGGTAGCGAGAGTTCTCGAAGAAACGCTCCAGGACGTCTCCGAGGTGTCTATAGTATAATTGGAGGAAGACGGAGTCCCGTAAAGGGCGTCGTTACCGTCGTTGTGACTCGTATTGCTCGACACGGCGAATTTTACTTTATACGTGCCGGCATACAGTCCGTAAAGGGCGTAGGTCGTTCCGTTGACGGGATTGAAGGACGCGCCGAAATCTTCGTATCTGAACCCCATACTGTCGGGAGAGGTCTTCGTAGCCGAAAGCGTAACTTCGTCTTCCGAAGCGATGTTGGAAAATACGAATTTGTAGCCGCCGTAATCTATATCGCCGAAAGTGTTGCTCGAGCTTGCGGTTTTGGCTACCGAAACGTTCCTCGGGTTGGTAATCCAGTTTATCTCCGTAAACCCGTCGAAATCGAAATCGCTATTGCTTGCCTGGAATATAAGGATATCGTATACGCCCGCGCTTTTACGGTTGAAAGCAATGGTTCTCGACTCGATGCTTGCGCTCGTCGCCGTCGCGCTCGTGCCGAAAGTATACGTCGTCCCTCCGTAAACGCAGCTTGTCTTTCCCTCATTCTTGGCAGCCTTCGCCGCCGCCGCCAACGCCGCCTTTGTCTCCGCCGTCGCGCCCGAAGGCACCTTGACGAAATAGAACGCCGTGCTCTGAGTACCGTAGCTTACGTCTACCGACGGAAAACCGAAGGAGAACGAAACGCCTTTGCTCGTGCCGTCGTAAGTATACGTGCCGCCGTTACCGTCAACCGTTCCTCCGCTTATCTTAGCCGGCAAAATTTCAAAGTTTGCCACAGCCGATTTCAACTCGTCGGTAGTGGCGTAGCTCTTTACGCTGTTCAACGCGTTGGCGCTCGTAGTAAAGCTTTTATACGGATTGCCCCGGTTGGCTA
>JBJFAO010000195.1:0-8228 GCA_051887955.1 Christensenellales bacterium | reverse complement strand
TCTCCCACATATCGTCCACTACCTTAACTCCGGTTTCTTCGAGACGTCTTTTAGACAGATTGCCGCTGTTAACCAATACGCAATCCATTCCGAGAGCTTGCGCGGTCTCTATATCGTGATGAGTATCGCCCACCATAAGAATCTTTCCTGCCGGGCGGTGCTTTTCAAGATATGTCCTACCCGCTTCGATTTTACTTTGCGCTCGGAGATTATCCAATGCTATTACGTCGGTAAAAAAGCAATTAAGCCCGTACTCCTTTATCGCCGAAACGAGAATGTTTTTTTCGCTTGCGCTGAGAACGTATTGTTTTACCGAATTTAAGAAGAGCTTTTCCAGAGTTTTTTTTGCATTCTTTCGCAAAGAATATTCCTGAGATAGATAAAAAGCCGTAAATTCCTCCGCGAGGTCGTCGTAGGAATCTTTGGTAAAATCAAATCCTATTTTCTCGTAATAGTCTTTAATGGGAAAGCAAAAATTCTCCGCGTGCACGTCGGGAGTCAGAAGAGGCAAGCCTCTTTTCTTCAACGACTCGTTGACCGCGGCTATATTCGCCGCCGTATCGTCGAGCAGAGTCCCGTTCCAATCCCAGAATACCGCCTGATAATCCATATAATCCTCCCGAAAAAACCTTCTCGTCTCAATGCGCGAGCCGTAAGTCCGCGCCGAAATATTGTAACATATAAAAAAATTTTTTTCAATGAGTTGTAAAACCGTAAAAAATGTAGTATACTGTTCCTCGTAACGCAAGCACCCCTAAAAATACGGAGCTGTATCGAAGTGGTCATAACGGGGCGCACTCGAAATGCGTTAGCCATTAACTTGGCACGAGGGTTCGAATCCCTCCGGCTCCGCCATTAAACGAAAAACAGCCTGAAACGGTTGTTTTTTTGTTATACAGGCAAAAATGTATGGAATTTGAACGGGCGGTACAAGCGACAATCCCCACTTAACGCTTTCTTTTTTTATCCCGCTATTTATTATTCACGGACATAAAACACCTATAGTAAGTATTATCGTAAAATCGTTTTAACATAATTTTCAACACACGGCGTGCGCCATTTCCATTATAAAAATTTTTTCTAACTGTCAGTTGAAACGTTTCAAAATTTCGCTCGTGCTAATGCCGTTCGTATATTGAATCATAATCGCATTAATATTCCTGCTGAGAAAAAACTGTTTTATCTTCGGCGTCATAACAAAATCCGAAGAATAAAAAAATTCCTGTGGTCTCAAAATATCCAACCAACACAATGCCGTACTCCAGAGCGGTATCTCCGATTCGTCCAAGTCAAACTCCTCTTTGAGCACAGTAATATGATCCAACTGCTCTAATTTAAATGCAAAATCAACGGAGCGCAGCTCCGAGATTACTTCTAACCTCTGGTCCTCGCACACAACAGGTCTGTCCTGTCCTTTGATGGAGGAAACGACAAAGTCGGGCAATATACCGATACATAAAGGCAGATCGGTTCGACGTTTTACCTCTCTTAAAAAACGAACGTGTCCTATATGCAGAATATCGAAACACCCAAATGCGAGCGCTATTTTACGGTCGTAGTTAAACAAAAACTTTTTTACATGAGTAGCATCCATATTCCCTCTATCCTACAAGCGTTTTGAAATAATTATAAAGATATATCCAATTATATACGGCAGTATTCATAAAAGGCATAGCGACGCGCATGGCTATGTTCATCATCGCGTGAAAACGCGATACCATCAACAATTTTATGTTAAAGAAAAGCGCCGCATTCGTATCATACCGCAAATCTATCTTTTGCCTGAGCTCTCGGTAATATCTATTGACAATCGTGCAGACCAAACGATCGTCTAATTTGTCCGGATAGAAAACCATCAGAGATATAAGATCAAATTCCGGATTATTGTAGGTAGATAACTCCCAATCATATACTACGACACGATTCTGCAAAAAAGTCAGATTCTTAATAGAAAAATCGCCGTGACACACGGTACGCGGGTAGGTATGCAGCTGTTCAAAAACGCTATGACTGTCACATGCAAAACGTTTAAGGTCTTCAATGATTTCAATAGGAAACGTCGGATGAAGTTTTTGTATATTGTCAAACAATATCATGGACAAATCTTTACCGTATTTATAATCGTTTATATCCGGAATATTAACTTTCATTTGCCGTGCCGCTAAAGTATCTCCCATATATTTCACGTGCAAAGCTACCAAAAACGATACAATATTATTCAAATCCACAGGGTACTGTTTTATCGGAATATCCTCCATAATGTGCAAACATTCTTGTTCCGAAACGTCTACTGTACCGTAGTAATGAGGAATGAACTGTCGCAAGCTCTCGTCCAAATAAGTATAGATATACTTTTCACGACAAAAACTATTGCGCGTGTAAAACAAACCATACCCGTTTTTATAGTACTCGCGAAAAGAATCCGATCCATAATAATTCATAGTTTCTCCGACATTATTAATGAAGCTATTATTCTTCATCTTAACAACGACCGTTCGTCCGTCGGCTATGAGCTTAAACCGAAAGATACTCCCTTCAGGTCCGTCTTCTATGTGACTTGACATACTTTCTCGAACCTCTAAAGGTTGTAATTGCACCATATTATCTTTGCAACCAAAGAACTTGGCTACATTGTGTATTAACTCGGCTTTCGTTTTCATATCGCGTTCCCTATCGTATACTTGTCGATAACACTACACAGCCGCAGATATTCCCGATAAACTTTTTGTCCAAACAAAGAAGCGTCCTGTTTTAACGAATCGTTTAGTGAAAGATAGTAATCGGCAACGATCCCATCCACTTGCTTGCGCGTGTCGATGTACATCCTCGCAGTGAAAAAATTTATACGCAAGACTTTCCTGTAATGTGGTACGGTAGCGCACTTAGCGATATGGTTGCGGTATCCGACAAAAACCGGATACCAGGATTTACTGCCGTCATCCAAACAAGGGAAATTATCCTTAATGTTTGTTTCATAATAATATGACAAAGTAACCCCTGCATTCAGTTGAGCAAACATGGAATCGCTTTGTAAACGATTGAAATACATTTCTTCATCGTTTTCATCCCCTGCCACCATAAGAGAATGCATCAACAAAATAGTAGTTATCGCGTCCGCGCTGTTTTTTTCATCCGCCAATTGTTCTGAAACAAAAGCCTTAATTTCCTCATACAATGTCGTGCGATGCATATGGTTTAAGATGTGAAGCTTGGCACGGTAGTTGTCGGCGGGTACTTTGTCATACAGGTTTTTTAACAATACAAAATACTTCTCTTTGTTGTCGGATTTCAAGAATTGTTCCGTTATTAGTTGATTAGTTTCGATACTGAAACTATAAGAAACCAAATTTATTATTTCCGCCCTTTCCGTCGATAATAGTTCGATAAAATATTTCGCTATCAAAAAATCATAGAACTGTTCGTGCGCGAAGGTACACTCGTTCATGACGGGATCAATCAAAAGAAGTACTCTGATTTGTGCGCGACTTATGCTTATATCATAATTTTTCAACAGCTCGTACTGTAACTCGTTGAATTGAATTCTTCTTCCCGTACCTTTGTTTTTCAAAAATATAAATGCTATATAACACATAATACGGAAAAATTCTTCGGCGCTGCAGGACAAATTCTTCTTCTCGCGATATATCAGCCAATTCAAAATCTTATCTATCATATCGAATCGATTAATCGGCAAATAAAAGTTCGTGGGAGATTGGTTCTTAAGGAACAAAAGCCATGTCGCCGTTAAAAGTATATTGTTGAATATCTCGTTGTTCACAACAGCTTCTTTTACTTTGGCTTTAAACATTTCATTGGCGATATCCTCTAACGCAAAGAAATTATCTACGACCTGTCCTTTTTGTTGATTCGATAAACCTAATAATTCTACGATATAATCGACATCGTTTATTTGTAAATGTTGAAAAATATTTTTCCTGCAGGAAATAACGTACATACTGTCTTTGCTTCGCTGATTTAAAGCAATAGATATTTGGGAATAATCGCTTGATATGATTTCATCGATAGCGTCAATAAAAAAACATAGCTTTGCATCTCTTATCAATTGCTCCGACATAGTATCCGAGATATAAATATCCAAGCTCAATAGATGTTTTTGCAATAACTCTTTTTTGTCAAAACATAATGATTTTACTTCGTTGGCTCGCAGGAAAATAGGAATAACGTTATAATCCGACTTTTCGGCAAAAGACAAATAGAGCTTGCGAATAAGCGTTGTCTTTCCACTCCCGATTTCGCCTAAAAGAAACCACGTCGTCATACAATTGCTTCGGCTATCGAACGTTTCCCATGTTATTGGCTCCGAGACTAAATTTCCGTTGATTTTCTTTTTCGGCTCGATATAAAGGTTTTGTTGGAAATACAGCAATTCGTTGCCAATAATTGAATCGTTGTCATCGACAAACAATTTATGGTTCTGCGCTTTTATAATTCGCTTGCGAACATCGTCTATAGATTGAAGCTCCTGCGCAATCGGGGTAATTCCCATTTTTTTCAGTAGACCGGGCGCGGTAATCTGCTCATATTCACGTTCGCCGAAAAAGGGGATGTAATCTATTTTGGAAATATAATGCGCTTTATCCTCCGAAAGCAATTTAATTACCTTATTGACTCTTTTTCTGTTCCAGGCAAAGCTGGAAATAGCAACCGGAATTATTGTCAGAGAATTTTCCAATGCCGTTTTTAGCTCAAACAAGATTTCACTGCGCTTGTTCAGCCCATCCACTAATTCGTTAGTCAGCACAAGAATAAAGTATTTCGAGTTTTGTATGGCAACCCTTTCGTCCTCACGATAATTATTGCCATATATTCTATTAGGCGAGGACGAAAAAAAACGTCACTGCTCGGAATATATGTAGTCAACGTTCTATATATCTTCCCCGCGAGCAATCCTCCTATGCCCTTGTTATTCGTAAAACAGATGAATGTTTTTTTATTCTCGTTTGCTATATTCATAAGCACATTATTTCTTTTTCAATTCGGCTTAACGATTGATTGATATCGGACAAATACGCTTTTTCGTCCGTCCTTAATCGCATACGTCTATTGGCAAACACCTCGGCAGTCAGACCGTCTAAAGGCATACGCGACAAATGTTTACAGGCTTCCGACCAATCTATAGTCCCCTTGTACGGCGGTAAATGACTGTCGAAATGACCTTTATTATCATGCAGATGACAACATACTATTTTGCTAAAATCGACTTCTTCGGCAAAAGAAGACAAGCCGCCGCGCCAAAATGCATGCATATGCCCGATATCAAAGCAAATCTTTGCATTTACTGAATTTAAGTTGTCCGATACGTATAGGAAATAATCTTTCCTCCGAAGATTCTCAATACAAACGTTTATTCCCTTATCATCCGCATAATCGCATAAGCTTTTTATTCTTGCTATCGCAACGTTCCGTTTCGGCGGCGGCATTTTAGAAGCTGAAGTATGAATTGTTACTTTGTTGATATTCATCGACGCCGCATAATCTATCCCCTCTTTCATTTCGTTTATAAACACTTCGCTCTGCTTGTCGGATAACCAAAGCTTATTCGCAATACCCCGAAAAGGCAGGTGTAACGAATCTATGATAAGACCGGATTTTTGAATCTCTTCACATTCTTGATAAAAGGACTTAGAGAAACGAAACAACGCCATTACGCCGTCAAACCCCGTTTCTTTGATTATTTCAATACGATGTCTGTAATCCGACTCATATCCATAATAAAACGATATAAATTTCTTCATATGCTTTCCTTATGTAAAAATATCCTTGAAATTTAATTTCAGTATATCATATCTTAAGGCATATTACAATAGTCGAACATTAGGGATTTCAATGGATATTTCAACATAATATCCGTTCCGTTTCGTAGCTGCCGTAATTAAAAAAATGCGGTTATTCGATCGTTTCGTTCCATTGCGGAGATTTGTCTCCATCGGTAAATATATTATCCGTAAAGAAAAAGACGAGGCGGAAGCAGTTGCTTGAAAAATAAAATTCGGTTATTTCATAATCGAAAGTTGACTAATGCATATTGTTGTGATACTATCTTTTTGCCATTTTGAGGCGCGCGATATTTTTAGACACAAAGGATACGGAAAATGGTTGATAACGGTAATGAAGCGGTAAAAACAAACTCGGTAAAAAAACGGCTGATTGCGGCGGCGGAATATCTGCCCGGCATATTCCTTTCGCTCGTAATAGCTTCGGCGGCTAAATTTCTGGAAGGGTTGATTCCTGCCGGTTATATAAGCGCGTCGGTTCTGGCATTGTTTATCGGAATGATCATAAACACCATCCGCAAGCCAAATCCGGTTTATGCAAAAGGCGTCAAATTCACCTCAAAAAAACTCTTGAAATTCGCAATAGTGTTGCTCGGACTCACCCTCAACATAACGACGGTAGTCTCCGTAGGAAAGGATACGTTCTTCATTATGGCGTTTACCCTTATGGTATGCTTCGGTTTGGGATACATATCCGGCCGTCTGTTAAAATTGAATTGGAAAACCTCCAATCTTATTTCCGCCGGCACGGGAATCTGCGGCGGCTCCGCCATTGCCGCCATCGCGCCCGTTATCGACGCGGACGATACCGATATCGCTTTAGCCATGTCCGCCACGTTTATTTTCGATATGCTTATGATTATCCTGTTCCCGATAGTGGGACGTTTGCTCAATATGACCGACCATGCGTACGGTATGTGGGCGGGAACAGCCGTCAACGACACGTCGAGCGTAGTTGCCGCCGGATACGCTTACAGCGAAACTGCGGGAGACTTTGCGACTATGGTTAAACTGACGCGCACTCTGGCGATAATCCCCACCGTAATCGTATTTTCTTTTATCGGTATCGCCGCAAAGAAAAAGGAAGCGCTTGCGCTTAACGTCGCTTCCGACACCAAAGTAAAGATAAACTTCGTCAAGCTTATACCGTGGTTTATCGTCGCTTTCCTCGTTATGGCGGTTCTGAACAGCTTTTTACCGCTGCCGTCTCAGCTTACCGTTTGGGCAAAAAAAATAAGCAAGTTCCTTATGGTCGCCGCACTCGGAGCCATAGGGCTCAACACGAATTTACGAGATATGAAAAAATCGGGTTTAAGACCTATGCTGCACGGTTTTATTATTTCCGTGCTGGTAATTTTCGCCGCACTTTTAGCCGAATATCTTATGACCTTCTTCGTCGACGGCTTTGTCATTTTTAATTAAATTATCCGCTGAATTTACGTAAAAACGACGGAGGCTTTGTAAAAACGTTCCGTCGTTTTATTTTAGTCGTCAAAATAATTTATACAAGGAGTTTGCCCGATTCTTCGATAACGACCATGGCTTTTATTTCCTCGCCCGTAGTCGGATCGAGATAGATATAATAGGTTATTCCGTCCTTTTGCGCCACTATTTCGAGAGCCTGTATTTCGTTGTTCCACTCGGTGGGAATTATACATTCGGTACGGCTTACGACCGTCAATTTCTGATTTATTACCACCGTCGTAGCGGGAAAGCTTACTTCCCTTGCCACGTGATTGTATAAATAGTTCTGTCCTTCCAGACCTATGATATCTCCCGTCTCCGCGCAGATTTTTACCTTTATCAAATCGGGATAAAACACAACTCCGTCCTGCTCGTAGGCGTAATTTATATAAACGGTGGAGTCGTCGTTGCTTACCCACACGGCTTTCATCCCTTCGTAGCCGAATCGCGCCATATATCCGTCCGCTTTGGCTACGCACTCTTCCTCGGTAAGAGTGGGCTCGTTTATTTCGCAGTAGGCGTTGTACATTGCAAGAAACCCTCCCGCCTTGGTTATTTGCGCCGTTCCAACGTTCCTGCCGAGGGTAAATTCGTACAGATAGGTCGGTATGCTCGCCGTTCCGTCGCCGACGTATTTTATCCCTGTCGCGTCGGGGAAATACGCGCTTATCTTACCGACGCCGTCCTCGCTCGTTATTTCCGTCTTGTCCGCCAGAAACTTCGCTTCTCTGTCGTTGAGTCCGTCGCTGAACGGTCCGTCGTAAATCATTTCGGGATATTCGACGGAGGAATGATTTTTTATGGCGTCGGCAACGGTCTCCGAAGTGACGAGCGCGACCGTTTTTCCGTCGGTCAGACTCGCTTTGGCTTCGCTCAAATTTACGTTGAGCGTCTTTACCACCTCGCGATATTTTGCAAGATTGCTCTCCTCCTCTTCGCTTAGGGGAGCGTTTTTTAACTTAACGGAAA
>JBJFAO010000194.1:0-1762 GCA_051887955.1 Christensenellales bacterium | reverse complement strand
CTATCTGAAAAAACAACTGTTTTTAACAAATTTTCAGCACGATTGATAATATTTTTCTTTATTTCTATATATTTTTTTTGAGAATAGGTTGTCTGAACGCAAACGAAAAAGCGGTCCGAACGTGAAAAATCGAATTCTTCGGCAGAACTTATCACCATCGCGCCTTCGCATCTTCCCGAGCTTCCCTTCGTTTCGGCATGCGTCTTATCTCCGATTATTACGACTTGCCAGCCCTCTTTTGCGTATTTTTCTATATCCGCATGTATTTTTTTTACGAACGGACAAGTTGCGTCGATTATTTTATAACCGCTTTTTTTTAGCTTTTCTTCGTCCTCTATCGAACACCCGTGCGCGGAAATTATTACCGCCGAGCCTTCAGGCGGAAATTCGTTTTTTATTACGTGTATTCCGCGTTTTTCCAGCTCCGCAACGACGGTTTTGTTGTGTATCAACGGATGCAGACAATATACGTCGCCTTTTTCCGCCGCGCAAACGGCAGTTTTTAACGCCGACTTTACTCCGTTACAAAAACCGTATTCTCCGAGTATTATTTGCATATATACGCAGAAATCACGTTGATTACTTCCTCGATGCTCATTTCCGACGTATCGATGACGATGGCTTTATCCGGTATTACCAACGGAGCGAATTTCCTCGTCATATCCTGCTTGTCTCGAGCTTCTATATCGTTTTTAATTTCCTCAAAGCTTATTTCTTGCCCCTTTTGCAAGAGTTCTTTTCTTCTTCTTTCGGCTCTCACGTCCACAGACGCGGTCATATAAAACTTGTAATCTGCGTCGGGCAAAATAAAACTGCCGCAATCTCTCCCGTCCATAATACAATCGGCTGCGGAAGCTATCCTCCGTTGCAATTCCACCATCTTTATTCTAACCGCGGGAATTTTAGATATTGTGGAAGCCGCCATGGAAATACTGTGTTCGCGTATATAAGGCGTTACGTTTTCGCCGTTGACCGACACCTGAATGACTCCGTCGTCTTCCCATAATTTCATATCGAGATTTTCCAAAAGGGGCATAACCGCGCTTTCATCCTCTACGTTTATACCGTTCTTTACAGCGTAATATCCCAACGCTCTGTACATCGCCCCCGTATCGAGATACGAAATATTCAGTTTTTTGGCAATAAGCTTAGCTACCGTGCTTTTCCCGCTTCCGCCGGGACCGTCTATCGTTATAATCATCGCATATCCTCCGTAAAAATATGGCTTCCGGCGCAATAACCGGTCGACGTCGCTATCTGTATGTTGTAACCGCCGGTCAACGCGTCGACGTCTATCACTTCGCCGGCAAAATATAAGTTCTTAATAATCTTACTCCTCATAGTCTTCGGGTCGATATCCGTAACGGAGACTCCTCCCGACGTAACTACGGCACGTTCTATAGGTTCGAGCGAAGCTATCGAAAACGTCAAGCCTTTGAGCGTATCGACAAGGCGTTTTCTTTCTTCTCTTGTCACCGAATTTACTTTTCTTTCGGCGCCTATCCCGCTTGCCGTCAAAATTAACGAAATCAATCCCGTGGGCAACAATTTAATCATTGCGTTTTTTAAGGCGCAATTCGTCTTTTCCGAAAAATCGCGTAAAATCCGAGCGTCGAGTATTTCTTCCGACAGCGCGGGTTTCAGATCGATTTTCACATACGCTTTTTCCAAGGGCAAGCGGTTGATTTTACTCGAAGCGGTCAGAACAGTGGGACCGCTTATACCTTTATCGGTAAAGAGCATTTCGCCAAACTCGTCGACC